>CALAHL010000067.1 GCA_937891725.1 uncultured Rhodospirillaceae bacterium
CCGTCCGCCGCGCTCTGGGCCTGGCGCATTCCCTCGATCCGCCTGGCGAATATCGGCTATCTCGGCCACATGTGGGAGCTCTATGCGGTCTGGGCCTGGATCGGCGTGTTTCTGGACGCCAGTTTCCGGATCTCGCTGGCTACAGAATCCGAGGCGACAACCCTGGCGGGCTTCATGACCTTCGCGGTGATCGGTGCCGGCGCCTTGGGGGCGCTGATGGCCGGGCTGGCGGCCGACCGGTGGGGCCGGACCACCGTGACCAGCATCGCGATGGCCACCAGCGGGAGCTGCGCGCTTCTGGTCGGGCTGCTGTATGGCGGCAATCCGGTCCTATTGTCCGTTGTCTGTCTGGTATGGGGCGTCAGCGTGGTCGCCGACTCGGCCCAGTTCTCGGCCTCGATCGTGGAGCTGTCGAACCGGCATCTGGTCGGCACCATGCTGACGCTGCAGACCGCGCTCGGGTTTCTGCTGACCCTGTTCACCATCCATATGATGCCGCATCTGGTTGAACTTGTGGGATGGGACTGGGCGTTCGCGCCGCTGGCCCTCGGCCCGGCGGTGGGAATCTGGGCGATGCTGAAACTCCGCCGCCATCCCGACCGGATCAAGCTTGCGGGTGGTCGTGGGTGACCCGCCGACCGTCGCCCCGCCTTCTCAGGGCGTGGCGGTGGCGGCGTCGAACCCGGCGCGGTGGGTCTGAAACGCGACCGTGAACACGGCACCGCCGTCGGCGCCGTTCGCCACGGAGATGGAGGCCCCATTGATCACCGCCAGGTGCCCGACGATCGCGAGCCCTAGACCGGTCCCGTCCGGCTTATGATCGGTTTTCGTCTCGGCCTGTTCGAACGGCCGAAAGATTCGCTCAAGATCGGCATCCGGAATGCCCGGTCCCTGATCCGCGACCGTGACCGCGAAAACTTCGTCGGCGAGCCGTCCGGTGACGGTAACCGACCCGCCGAAGGACGTGAATTTCACGGCGTTGGACAGCAGATTGACGATGATCTGGCTGGCCTGCCTCGGATCGGCGTAGATCATCCCGTCCAGCGTCTCGGTACCGATAGAGACCTCGCGTTTCGCGGCATCGGGTTTCATCAAGCGGATGCAGCTTTCCAGGAGACGGCGGCTGTCGCTGAGGGTCGGGGACGCCTCCATCTTGCCGGCCTCGAGCTTCGCCAGGTCCAGAATGTCGTTGATCAGGGACAGCAGCATCTCGCCGCTTTCGACGACATCGCCGGCATAGTCGGCGATCTGCTGTCCGGTAAGTCTATGAGCCTGATGATCCGTGATCATCTGGGAGAACCCGATGATCGCATTTAGAGGTGTACGCAGTTCATGGCTCATGCTGGCCAGAAACCGTGATTTCGTCCTGTTGGCCGCATGGGATTTAGCGGTTTCGTCCCGCAGGCGGTGGTTTTCGGAATGCATATGCTCGACGATCCGCCGAAGCAGGTCGTTGGTCGTTTCCATGCGCAGGAAACGCCCCTTTGTGACGACCAGATATCCTTGCCGGACGTTGCGGCTTTCACCGGCAAGCAGCTCCACCAATGTGGTCCTGGCGTCCGTCCCGTCTTCGACCATCAACGGGTTCGGGTCCATCAGACGCCGAATGGCCTGTTTCGCGTAGAGCGACCAGCCGTACTGCCAGCCCATGTTCAGGAGGAAATCCGATCGGTCCACCAAACCAATCGGCAGATCATCTTCCAGCACTGCCAGCCCTGGCAAATCGGGATAGGCGGAAAAGATATGATAGACGATCTCACAAGGCAGGTTCGGGTCGATCCAGGTCACGGCATCCGCGCCGGAGACTTCAGGGAGTCTCGATCGATCCTGCAGCGAGACCGCCGGAAACGGAGTTGGCAAATTGAGCGTATCCAAAAAACCAGCTCTCCGTGTCGATTGAAAATTGGGTCTCCTGAAACATGATATCTCTCTAATGTGACAACTTTCCCTTCGCTGTCGAGATTTTCTGATAAATGGGATGACCGCGATCTCGAAAGGCAGCTGAAATGCTTGATGATGAAACGATGAAGCTGGTCCGGGGACGGTGGGTTTTCGCCCAAACCGCAGGCCAACTTGAACCGCAAGTGCTCGTCGATGGTGCGGTCTCGATGGAAGCTGGCCAGGTGGTTTCTGTCGGGCCTTATGAAGCCCTTTCTCGGGCGTACCCTCAAGCGAAGGTGATCGGCGACGGCACGGGGGCGGTGATCCCGGGCCTGATCAACGCGCATCACCATTCGAACGCCGTCACCCATATTCAGCATGGGATCGAGGACGGGGTGCTGGAGCCCTGGATTCTGGGCAATGCGCGGATCCGCCATATGGATCCACGCCTCCGGGTGCTGGTCGCGGCGGGCCGCCTTCTTCAGACCGGCGTGACCTCGGTCGTCGACATGGCCTCGGTCGGGGCTGCCGATCAGGCGGGGCACGACGACCTGCTCGCTCGACTGCACGCCTATGAGGAGTCCGGATTGCGTGGCCGACTGGCAGGTGGCGTCAGTTTTCAAAGCCGCCTGGTGCATCGGGAGGATGCGGCCTTCGTCGCCAGTCTCCCGGTCGGTCTGCGGGCGAAGGTTCAGCGCCGCTACATGGACGCGAACCGGGGAACCGAAGACGGCTATCTGGACATCATCGAAGACCTGATCCGGGTCGCGAAGGACATGACGCGTACGGAGGCCTGGTACGGCCCGCCGGGCCCGCAATGGGTCGGCGATGATCTGATGGTCAAGATCGCGGATGCCGCCGCCCGGCATGATGTCGGCATTCAGACCCATGTGCAGGAAAGCTTCTACGAACGGCTGGAGGCGGAGCGGGCGTTGGGGGTGTCGATGACCCGCCATCTTGATGATCTGGGCGTTCTGTCGCCTCGCCTGTCCTTTGCGCACGCGGTTTGGTCCACCGAGGCGGATATTGCGATCCTGGCGGAG
>CALAHL010000068.1 GCA_937891725.1 uncultured Rhodospirillaceae bacterium
GGCGTGGCGCTGAGTGTTGAATTCACCCCGACCAAACCTTACTTTCAACTGACGTAACTCGCCGTGTTTCGACGAGAAGGGGAAACGATGGATCAGAAGCGCGACTACATGACCCAAACGCAGGCCTCGTACGCAGAGTACGATGTCGGTTTGCGCTCATATATGATGAGTGTTTACAACTACATGGGTGGAGCGTTGGCGCTCACCGGAGTGGTTGCTTACGCGACGTACGTGTTGTCGGTCGCCGGCGTCAATGCGAACGGTCAGATTTTGCTCACGGGCATCGGCCAAGCCATATACCTGTCTCCGCTGAAATGGGTCGTCATGCTGGCGCCGCTGGGGATGGTTTTCCTCCTCTCCGCCCGCATCAAGTCCATGTCCTTTGCCGGAGCACAGATCAGCTTCGCCGTGTTCGCCGGCCTTATGGGGCTGTCGTTGTCGTCGATTTTTCTGCAGTTCCAGCATGACAGCATCGCCAAGGTGTTCTTCATCACGGCCGCAACTTTCGGCGCGCTGAGCATCTACGGCTACACGACCAAGAAGAGCCTGTCCGGCATGGGCACCTTCCTGTTCATGGGCGTGATCGGGATCCTCATCGCCTCGGTGGTGAACATTTTCCTCGGCTCGGCCATGCTGCAGTTCGTGATCTCGATTGGCGGCGTGCTGGTGTTCGCGGGCCTGACCGCCTACGACACGCAAAACATCAAGAACATGTACAACGAGTTGGACTCCTCTGATTCGGCTGGAAAGAAGGCGATCTTCGGCGCTTTGCAGCTGTATCTCGACTTCATCAACATGTTCATGTTCATGCTCCAGCTGTTCGGCAATCGCGAATAGCTTTTGCAAGACTCATCTTCCGGATCGACGCCCCACCGAAGGTTTCGGTGGGGCGTTGGTGTTTTTGATGGGGGTCGGTGGCAGGAAAGCTGACTTGGCGTCCCGACTCGCCTAAACTGGGGATGTCGGAAGCATTGAGGTCGGAAGCGAAACATGACCGCGCGTAGTTTGTTCGAGGTTCACACGTTGAAGGGCGGGCAATGGATCATTGACTCGACCTATCCTGACAAGGATTCCTCGATCGAGGTGGCAAAGCAGCTATACGGTGAAAAGCGCTTCCAGGGCGTCAAGGTGATCAAGGATACCTATGACGCCAAGACCGGGAAGGGTAAGGAGATCGTTGTCTTCGACACCTCCAAGGCCCCACGTGAGAAACCTCCGATACAATCCACATCCGTAGAGCCGGAGCCGCCTGCAGCTATGGCACGCCCAGCTGGCCCTGCCGCGTCGGCCGCTAGGAAATCCAAAGGCAACAAGGATGTCTCAGTGGCGCTTAAGGCGGTGATGTGGCTGGTCCTGATTTTGGCAGGGGCCGCTGCGCTGATCTTCGGTGTCCGATATGCGGGGCAGCTGATCTATTGACGACGTCGTAGACGCCTCACGGCCAGGGCACATCCGCATGGCGCATGCCGGCCTGCTCGAAATAGCTCTCGAAATCGGTCGGCGGTCCGGCCAAAGAATGGATCAGGCGAACCAGATTGGCCTGACCGAGCGGAACCATGACCGGCTTTTCCCAGGAAGTTGGAGACGGCAATAGACACCGGTTTCGATCGACCTTCAAAATGATCTCCCGGTGCACTGTTCGGCCTTGATAAAAGATGTCGAGAAAGACGGAGCGCGCGTTTTCGCTGGCGAACGGGTTGTCCGAGGCCAGCGGGACCGCTCCCTGTTCCACCATCCCATAAGCCATGCTGATCTCGATATCCGACCGCAGGGTGAACATCACGGCGTGTTCGTCCTGGTCGAGCGCGGCGACCTCGCCTTCGGCCGTGAGGATCTCGTTGAAGCGATGCCGAAAGGTCGGCCGAAAGATGAGCTGCCAATCGCTCGGCGCGCTTTCTGAGATACGCTGCAGGACCTGTCTCAGGTTCATGTCGTCCTGCCGGTTTCGGAAGAGACAAGGGCACTCATGAGCTTTCGAGCCGTCGGTCGTGCGGATCGCGTTTCGGCCATTCGGGAATTTGCTTGCCTGTCACCTCTTGCAGGCATGTCCGGGCGTTTTCAATGATCATCTTGGATTTGGCGGCGATTCGGTCGCTGCCGTTGATAGCCTTTGTCACCTCGGGCTGGGACAGGATGAGCATCAGTTCATCCATGCTCTCCGCAAGATCCGCCGACGCGGCGATGATACGGGCGTTTCCGTCCCGCTCGTCCTGTGCGCCGGTCCAGTACATCGTCCCGACCTGGTTGGGGGCTCCGCCTCGGCTATAGGACCAAAGCTCACCGTTGGGGCGCATTTTCCATGGTCCCGGTGTGTAACGAGGCATTAACTTTC
>CALAHL010000069.1 GCA_937891725.1 uncultured Rhodospirillaceae bacterium
CTGGCCGACCAGGAAACAGCCCTTGAGATTGGTGTCGAGCACCTGGTCGTAGTCCTCGTCGGTCATCTCCAGGAACGGTTTGGTGATGGCGATCCCCGCATTGTTGACCAGCACATCAAGCGGTCCCAACGCCGCTTCGGAATCCTCCAAAGCTGCAAGGACCGAGGCACGGGAGGTCACGTCCATGGAGACCGCGTGGGCAGTGCCGCCAGCCGCCGAGATCTCCTCCGCCAACGCCTGCAGCTTGCCCGCCTGCCGCGCGCCCAACGCCACCTTCGCCCCGTGGGCCGCGAGCGTCCGCGCGAAGCCCGCGCCTAGGCCCTGACTGGCGCCCGTTACCAGGGCGACCTTGCCGGTGAGATCGAATTGCGCGTCAGCCATAGTCCAAGCTCCCGTTATGGAGCGGGAGTCTTAGCGGGCCGTCCGCAGCAAGGCAAACGCCGTGGGTCCGGCCGGCCAGGTGGCGACGACCGTCCGCATGTGTCTGATGCATACCGAGATGTCCCGAATGAACATGGGGCGATCCCGTTCAATCCGCCGTAAGATGGGAGCCTCACTGCGGCGCGGCGTCGGGCTCTCCGAAGCAGCCGTCTCTCACCTTAAGGAAACGTCATGGTAAGCGGTTTCGCCCTCATTCCAGAGGGTGCTGTCCTGTATTTTATCGGAACCCTTCTGCTGGCCCGCGCCGCCGTCTTCGGACATCGCAAGGACAAGCATGATTCAAGCTTTCTGCTGATCAATCTGATCAGCATCAGTGTGGTGGTTCTCCTTGCCGTCGGCATCGGCATGATGGTCATCGGTGCGGCAGGAATCGACGGTTTCATGACGTGGGTTATGCTCGCCGCGGTCCCGGTTCTGATGGTCGTCTCGGCCAAGGTCAGCTGGGGACTTCTCGGTCCGAAAGACGCCACGCCGCAGGTCGCGCAGGCGACCTGATTTCGGTCGGACCCGATCAGTCGGCTTTCGTTACTTGCGATAGAATCCAGATCCGGATCGCACCGGACAGGTTCGGTGTGTCCGGATCGGCGACCCGCGCCTCATCGATCTGCGCCACCAGGGCGTTGACGGATTGGCCCCGGCGGCCGGCCAACTCGGTCAGATGCGTCCAGAACGCATCCTCCATCGAGATCGAGGTCGCGTGACCGGAAATCAGGACCGAACGTTTGCGCGGCCGGGCTGCACCGGGCGCCAGGATGATCTCATCCACCATCCGGTCCCAGCATCGCGTCCGGCACCACCCAGCGGTCGAAATCCTCCGCAGAGACCGCCTGCAGATCGAGTGCCGCCTGCTTCAGGGTCGTGCCCCGCTGGTGTGCGGTCTTCGCGATCTTGGCCGCCGCGTCATACCCGATATGCGGAGCCAGTGCGGTGACCAGCATCAGGCTTTCGCCCAACAGCTGACCGATCCGCTCCCGATCCGCCTGCAGGCCTTCGACGCAACGCTCGGGAAAGCTCGCCGCCGCATCGCCCAGCAGAACGGCGGACGACAGAAACGCGTCGATCATCACCGGCTTGAACACGTTCAGTTCCATATGTCCGGACGCCCCCGCCACGGTGATCGTGGTGTGATTGCCCATCACCC
>CALAHL010000070.1 GCA_937891725.1 uncultured Rhodospirillaceae bacterium
CCTGACATGCACGTTCGGTGACCCGTTGCCGGAACGTGTAGCGCCCACCCTTCCAGTTGGGGGCCATGTAATGGGCTCGAACCGGCGACCCTTCGGCGTAGATCCGAGCGCCGTAGAAATCGTCGTCATCGTCGCCGAACCCGTCGACGTAGTGCCAGAGATTCCTCGCCGTGCGGGGCGATTGGGCGAACTCCGGGAAGTAAGCTCCGAAATCGTGATGCGCGTAGGAGAAGGCGAAATCGATTCCCACCAGCACCCGCTCTCCGGAGGCGACCCTTCCCGCCACGAGTTCCAGGACGTCCGCGCGGCGCCAGAACCCGAGGCGTTGCGGACCTTCGAGAAGCGTTGGAGCCTTCCGGTCCGACGCGCGACACTCGGCGACCTGGAGGCCCTTCAGACGCGCCCCCTTCGCCCCGGACCAATCGATACCGAGAAAGCTCTCAAACTCCGTAAATTCCATTTTATCCAATATTTTCATATGGTTTTCCCAATTATCAGAATGCTTTTAAAAGACAATTCTGGCCGAACGCCAGCATCGGTGGTTATGCTGGCTTAAAATTTCTCTGATTCGGGAGGCTCGCATGCGGGGATCTGGGGTTCGGCGTTGGATGGTCGGGGTGATTTCGACAGTCCTCTCGACCACGATTTTGGCACAGGTGGCGTTCGCAAACGATTGCCCGGAAGCCCAACCGCAGGCCATGGTACCCACCGACCTGGAGCTATGCCGATCGCTCGACCCGAAGGTCCGCACCCCGTCCGCCTTCCCGCTCGATGAATACGAAGGGTATCTCAACCAGTTCTTCCGGGGGTTCTGTCATCGAGATCAGGCGGCCGGTTGGGTGCACGACAAATTCGTTCGCGACACCGGACCGTCAACCGCTCAGTTGATCGACGGCACATGGAAGGGCACCTATCACGGCACCCATTCTCCCGTGGTGATCTGGTATTCGCCGGAAATGTTCGAGTGGATCAAGGAGAACCGGACGCCTGCGTTCGAGGCACAGCCGACCGACAATGCCCCGGTGCCGGACGGCGGCATCATGGTCAAGGAGATGTACTCTTCACCCGCCGACCGATGCGCAGCCGTCAAAGACGTTCTCAAGCTGGTGCCGACCCAAAATGGGGCGGCGATCATGATCCGCGACAATGCGGCCTCGAAGGACGGCTGGTTCTGGGGCTGGTTCGGATACGACGGTTGGGCGCCTGACTATCCCGCCAATCCCGCCTCGAACGCGGCACCGAATATGGGGTTTGGGGCCTACTGTATGAACTGCCATGCCTCTGCCCGGGATAATCTGACGTTCTCTTCTGCCAAGAACATCGAAGGGCAACCGGGTGAGCCTCTGGTCTTTCTGATCCAAGACGGCGACCCCAGTCCAAAGACCGAATCCAATCACCCGGAGGTCGTGTTGCCGGATTCCGACGGCAACCGCCTGGGCCGCCCCTTCACCAGCTACGACACCTCGTTTC
>CALAHL010000071.1 GCA_937891725.1 uncultured Rhodospirillaceae bacterium
GGGACCGCAGGATCTGAAGCTTCAGATGCGAGGTCGCCAGCACGCGGGTGCCCTTGCGCGGCAGGATCACCACCGCCACCAGGATGCCGTGGGTGACGAACCGGGCCCAGACCACCTGCAGGCTGTCCACTTCCATCGCCAGGGTCTTGGCGGTCGCGTCCAGGGCCGCAAAGCAGATGAACGCCATGCACATCAGCGCGATGCCGGTGCCGCGCTTGGTGTCGTCGAGATAGGAGGGGGTGGACAGGACGGTCTACTCCCCGTCCGGATCTTGGTTCAGCGCCGAAACGTGCGGCACAACGCGCGCCGGATCGCCATGGTACTCGCGGCTGGCGAAGATGCCGCCCTGCACACCGAGATGGACAGTGTCGCCTTCTTCCTTGATCTCTTTTGCGGCCACCGCAGCGGCCCAGGCATCGGAAGTGTCCTGCGGTTTGAAACCAAGCCGGAAGGCGACCGAATTGTCCCACCAGGCGGTCGCGTTGTCGGACACCCCCCAGACGATTTCGTGATGCAGCTTCGGTGTTTCCAGCCCGACCCGGCACAAGGCGGTCAGGTCGCGGATGCTGACCCAGGTTGCGAGTGCACGCGGGGTGTCCGGGTTCTCCCAGCACCAGCCGATTCGGATCGACAGCACCTCAAGCCCGTAATTGTCCGCGAAATACTGTCCCAACGCCTCGCCAAAGACCTTGCTCAGCCCGTAGCGGCTGTCTGCGCGGGGGCGTTCCTCTCCGGTGAGACGTTGCCCGCGCGGAAAGAAGCCGATGGCATGGTTCGAACTCGCGAACACGACGCGCCGGACACCGGCGGCATGGGCCCGCTCAAACACCCGATAGGTGGCATCGATATTGATTGGCAGGATCTCATCCCAAGAATGTTCGGTCGACAGGCCGCCCAGGTGAATAATGCCGTCGACCCCCTCCATCAGTCCGTCCAGGGTGTTGGGGTCGCGGAGATCCGCGGTCACGATCTCCTCACCGGCGCCGGCCGGACCCAGATCAGCCATGTCCGACAGCCGCAGGATCGGATAGATACCCTGCAGTTCCCGCCGCATTCGGCGCCCGACGGCGCCGGCGGCTCCGGTCAAGAGCACTCGGTCCATGTCCACGTCTCGCTGATCAGGGTTGCTCGGGGCCGAGTCAACGGTGGCGACGGCAGATTGTCAACGCGCGCTTCTGTGCACGCTTCTGATTGAATCTTTGTTCCGATTGTTTCCGTATGACGACGGGCTTGTGAAAAACGGCCTCTTTGAAATCTCCAGGATTCCCGTGATCATGGGGTGCCAGGAGAGAGGGAGGTACCGATGAGCCCCGTGGATGACGACGCAGCGCCCAATGCCGACGACTATGCCGGGATCGATCATATCATCGTGCCGCGCACCCGGGACATCGGGGGCTTCGAGGTGCGCCGCGTGCTGCCCTCGGTGAAGAAGCGGATGGTGGGGCCGTTCGTTTTCTTCGATCAGATGGGTCCGAATACCTTTCCAAGCGGCGAGGGCCTGGACGTCCGCCCGCATCCGCATATCGGGCTCGCGACCGTCACTTATCTGTTTGACGGTGAGATCCTGCACCGGGACAGCCTGGGCGTTGTACAGGCGATCCGCCCCGGTGAGGTCAATTGGATGACCGCCGGCCGGGGCATCGCCCATTCCGAGCGGACCGACCAGGATCAGCGTCCGGCCGGCCCCCGGCTCTACGGGATCCAGGCCTGGGTTGCCTTGCCGGAGACATTCGAGGAAACCGATCCCGGCTTCTCCCATCACGGTGCCGATGATCAACCGATCATCACCGATACCGACAAGAGTGTGCGGGTCATCGCTGGGTCGGCCTGGGGGGAAACCGCGCGCGTCAAAACCTTCTCCGACATGTTCTATGCGGACGCCGACCTCTCAACCGGTGCCAGATTGCCGATCCCGACCGAGCATGAAGAACGCGCCCTTTATATTGCCGACGGCCGGATTTCGGTGAACGGGGACAGTTTCGGCTCCGGTCAGCTGCTGGTGCTGCATCCCGGCGACGCCATCACCGTCGAAGCCGAAAGCCAGGCCCGCGTGATGGTTCTGGGCGGGGAGCCGATGGATGGCCCCCGGCATATCTGGTGGAACTTCGTGTCCTCCAGTAAGGACCGGATCGAGCAGGCCAAGGCCGACTGGCTGGCCGGCCGCTTCGCGCCCGTTCCCAACGAGACGGAGTTCATCCCGCTGCCATAGAGCTGAGGCAACGGTTTGATGGCCATAGAATATTCGTTGCCGTCAACTCATTCGACAATGATTGCCGCCTGACCGGTCTCGAACACCTCATGGGCGAGACCGTGACGGGCTCGGATCTCATCCCAGGCGATTCGGGCGCCGGGGAAGAAGTTCGAACCGTAATCGTCGTTCACGATCACCCCTCCAGGCGCCATCCGGCTGAGAAAATACGCCAGGCTGTCGCGTACCGGAACATAGTGATCGGTGTCCAGGTGCACGAAATCCCATTTCCGTTCCGGAAGATCGTCCAGAATCTCGGGAATCCATCCGGTGTGAATGCTGATGTCGGGGAAATCGTTCAAAGCTGTCCGCACCACCTCCGGGCTGCTCTCGAAATTGGTTGGAAGGGAAAGCGCCCGGCGTTCTCCGGCGTCGTCGAGAAGCGTATCCTCGGAACTTGGAGATCCCAAGCCTTCGAAACTGTCCACCAGATGCAGCCCTTGCCGGTCCACCCGGCGCGAATATCGGCCACGGCGAGGGCGATGACCCGAGCGCTGAGACCAGGCCAAACCCCGGTTTCGGCGATCATTGGGGTTTGGTCCGCCCCAAGATGCTTGATCCGGACGCGCAGCAGCCTGATGAGCTGGCCGATCTTCATCAGGCGCTTGACGACCTGCTCCCGGGACATCGCGGTCCCGGTCGGCTCCACTGAGGCGGCGAAGGCACGCCCAACATCGAACCCATCGACCAGCGACTCAGGCAGTTTGATCGCCGGTTGATCTGCGACCGGTAAATCGCTCTGCGGATCTTTTGAAGT
>CALAHL010000072.1 GCA_937891725.1 uncultured Rhodospirillaceae bacterium
GCAGCGAGATTATCACGCCACTTCCGTGGCTCACTTTTGCATTGCCGTTCTCACGTCATCCGTCCAACGGCGGCGACGGCCAGTGTCAGAAACTGACAAAACCTGAATGCGGGGGGTGTTCTCGTGTGCGTCCATAAGGACACTCGATAGACAATCACAACAACAAGCCGCCAGACGGCCCTCGGCGAATGCTTACCCCGCTTCTTCTGACTCTTCTTGCCCGCCATCGCCCACCTCAAGATGTCCACTATCCTTGGTGGACATCTAGCAGACACTCCATCACGCCGTCAGAGCGGGACAACCGGACGCTTACGCCAAGACAACACCGTGCTCGAAATCATGAAACGGCAGCGACAGAATTCCTTGTGATACGATCCTGCCCCCTACCGGAATCTACCCCACCTACGGCATTGCAGGTCGGTTCATTCTACATCCGCGCCACCGATCGAAGAAAAAAGGCGCTCGGGGATCGAGATCTCTGAAAAGAAGCCAGGTGCAAACGGTGTGAATCGAACCTGCGCGTCGAATTGCAACGTCACGTTTCCAACATCCCCGGCAAAGGAGGCTTCTGCCAGACCCAGTGACGGGTTCAAAGAGGCCGATCCGTCCTGAACCAGTCTGAACCAGGACCAGGGGCCCTTGTATGTTTGGTCGAACACGGCTCGAGAACGGGCGAAAAACCGCAAATTCAGATCACTGTTCTGCAGCCCCGCCACCGGCCAGGCCTGCTTGTCCCAGAATACGGGTCCATGCCGAAACTGATGCAAGGTGACCCCTGAAGAAACGATCAGTTGGCTCAGGGTATTCGACATGAAACCTGTGCGTACCGAGAATTCGAGATAGGGTTTGTCGTCACTGAACATGGAGGCGCTGATCTGGTTGAACCGCGAGAATGCCGCCTTCGCGTCCTGCGTGAGATCTGCATTGCCTGTCAGCAGGAAGGTCGATTGTGGAAGGAACACCCCATCATCCGTCTTGAACCGTGACAGATAGGTTGCCTCAAAGCTCGCAAGCTTGCCTTGCGCTGCAAACAGATCGGTAAATTCCGTCAACGGGAAATCCGCATCGCTATAGGCATCAAAGGGGAAAGCCATCGTCAGGGACGCCCCATGGGGCACAAGGATCTGACGCTGCCATTGACCGTCGATGAATTCGTAGACGAATTGCATGGCGCTGTTGTCAAGCGTGGTGGCAATGCTGCGCCCGAAATTGCGGATGATCTCCAGCTCCGAGCGGGTGACAAACGCGTTGAGCACTGCGAGCGGGTTGACGCTTTCGGCATTCTGGAAACGCTCGAAGAGAAATTGCCCTGCCCCATTGGCGGCACTGCCGGCCTCTTCCAACCACAGCGTGACATCACGAGCATAGGTAAGGAAAAGATCGAACTGGCTTTTCTGCTCACCTTCGCTGCGCAGCGCATCAAGATAAGGACGGAACGCCGTTCGGATGTTGAACGCCGCCGCGGCCTCGACACTGGCTGATGCAGGGGCAAGAATCGGGGTGGCGTCCACCGGTTCGGGAGCATCTGTGGCAGCGGGCGCCGGAGCATCAAGATAAACACGTATGTCCGTATTGTCCGAAAGGGCACGGACAAGACGGTCGATCGGATTCTCGGATGGGTTGGTCAGCGCCTGCATGAGAACTTGCGCATCTCCCCAGCTTTCCGCGTCCCGCAGCCGCAAGGCTGATATGAAGGCACTCCAGCTGGAAATGTAATCGGCCGTATAGCTTTGTGCCACGCGGCGCAGAATGGCGTTTTCCGTGGCAGTATCGAGTGCCCCGATCACTTCTTCATAGCGGCTCAACAGCTCCGACAGTTCCGGGATGTTGCCGTTTTCAAACAGCGCATCCAACCCGGCTCGGGTATAGCCACGCGGCACGAGATAGATCTGGGGATCCTCGATGGGCACAAAAACCTCAAAGAAGCGCGGTCCGATCAATTGCCTCAAATCGACCCGCTCGGCATAGGCGCTGCGGCGCATCAGAGACGCGTACAGCAGCTCTGCCGTATCCAAGCCTGCAAGGGTTTTGGCCACGACGGCCCGCAGGCTGTCATTGCGTTGCTCTGGCGGTCGATTGAGCGCAAAAAGATCCTCAAGCGTGGCGCGCAACTGCTTCTGGAATTCCCCCGACACTTCACCCTGTTCAGCCAGGCCGCTGGTGAAATACTCCATGAGCTCTTCTTGGTAGCGCTGCTGATCGGTATGGAACTGCGCTTCCACAGAAGCCAGACGGATCAGTTGAACACCGTCGGCAAGGTCATTGAATACAAAGGTTTCCTTTTCGATGAAATCAACCAGCGTGGTCTGCAGCCCTTGCGTGAGTTCCTCGTCATACAGGCGTTCATATGTCTCCTGCATCGACCATCTGGGCAGGAACGGCCGGTAATGTTGGACATTCAGCACCTCATATGCACCGAGGCTGGTGCGGATGGGTTGGAGCAAGAGAACACGCTCCACGAGAAAATCATCATCCGTCGTGATACTACCCACCTTGGAATAGAATGCATCAAAGGCTGCATTGACATCTGCATTGACGCGCTCGTAGCTGCGATGGTTTTCCCAGACCGCCAGACCAAACATTCCAACAAGACCCGACAACAGCACGGACCAGAACGTGCTGCTCAGCTTCGCCTGAACCGCATAGCGCCGGTTTGGCTCGGCAATGAAGCTCTCCCGGTGATAGGCCGTGGCCAGAAGACCTGCATTTTCAGTGGTCACACTGTCCGGAGCAGCCTCCTGGAGGGCCAGGATCGGGGTGCCATTGAAAAACCGTTGCCCCGAGACCTGGCTGAGCGGATCAACCGCAGGCATACCGGAACGCGCTCCGACAAAGACGATGCTTTGCAGGTTCAGCGGCATCCGCCGTGGCGGCAAGGGCTGCGCCAAGCCGGTCATGCGATCGTTCAACTGCGCCTTGAGCAAGGCAAGCTGCAAGGGCGCATTGAGCAGGGATGCACAGAAATCAGGTGAAAGCTGTTTTTGCAAAGCAGAGAACTGGGTCGCTGTCAGGCTTTTGGTCATATCCTGGAACAACCGGTCCACCTGCGCCGTCAGGTTTGGTTCCTCCGGAGACAGGAACCCGCCGAAGAGGACACCAGCGCCCAGATGATCGGTCAGGATGGCCGCGTGGGCCAGATCCGGCAGATGTTCGAGCCCGACCAGAGCCACATGCACAGGCACATCAATGCCGAACTGGTCCGTCGCCACATTCAATATCCGGTTGATATTGGACGCATTGCCGGTCTCGGTCGCCGCCGTCTGCATCAAGCCCGCAAGCTCGTATTCCACGAATGCCCCGTTGACGGCGAGGCTTGGTCGGTTCCGCATCAGATGCCGCAGCACCATGTTCAGCAGATCAAAGGAGAGATCCGTCCCCGGCGCGACCTCGATCCGATACGCCACCGCGGTTGGAGAGGTCCAGGTGGTGAAGGTCAGGCCCTTGTGGACCAGCGCGTCACCGAACCCGACATACCCCAGTTCGGCCATCACGGTCGATCGCGTCTCTTTCTCCATGGCGAGGAAAAAATACCACGGCACCCCCATCGGGTTGCGATCGATGATGCGCGCACGGCTCCGGGCCTGGCGAAACTGCTTGGCAGCAGCCAGCCGCAACGCCCGCAGTTCGACCGCCACCGGATCATGGACCCAGATGCGCTTGCGGTAGAGGAGTACAACAAGTGCCCCGATCAGCGACAGCAGCAGCACCGCGCCAAGCCACACAAGATACGGCAAGGAGAACACCACACCGCTGAAAAAGCGCGCCGCCAGGTAGGCAAGCTGCGCCAGCATGACAGCTGCGAAGATCGCAATCGCGGATTTCAGCCACGTACCGGGTTTCATGGTCGGGGCCGGGCAACAAGAGACCCGTTTTCGCTGCTGAAGATGAAATCGACCGCACCCTCGGTCTCAGCCAGGGCGCGGCGCTCTTGAAAGGTGGTATAGATATGATGTTCCATTTGGCTGCGGGCTGCCCAGACCCCCCCGGACATCACGGCAATGGCGGTGGCGGCGGCAACCAGTTTGCGCATTGTCGAGATCCGGCGCCTGGGCGCCTTCGTGTCCCGGATCATCCGACCCACGGGTTTGACGTCTGCGGAGTGCGACACGAGGCTGAGAGCGGTTTCGATGCGATGGATCAATCGGTCGCGCTCGTTCTCGGTCCCGCGCGTGTATTTCCCGCGATAGCCAAGCTTCAGGAACAGATAGAGGATTTCCAGGAATTCGCGCAGCGCCTTGGGCTGCATCAAGGCCCGTTCGGCAATGTTGTAGAAACGGTCCCCCCCATCACGAAACCCGAACAGATCGGCAACCAGGGTGCGGTTTTCCCAGCCTCTTTCCCGGCTCCACGGGCTCAGCATGACAAATTCATCCAGCGTGATGGCAAACAGCAGACACAGGTTCTCTGCAACCGAAGACGGGTAGTCGAGATTGACGACCCGGTATTTCAGATCGATGATCGCGCGTGACAATTCCATTCGGGTCGTGTTGAGCTCTGCGCCCGGTGTCAGGCGGCTCATCACTCCACAGACCGCGAGCAGATCGGCAGAGACGTTGATCAGCGTATTGTCAGACCCCGTATAATGTCGCAACGCCCGGTCCAGATTCTGCAGATCCGTGGCAGAGACCGGCGAAAGCCGGCTCATGCCCGCCGGTGCAGGCTGCCCGGACCAACCTTCCGGCGTGTCACTGGGCTTGGGTCTGTCTGTGGGGTGCCCGTTCATGATCAGCCCAGCATGTAGAGGGTTGCGTCCACCGTGGAGATCCGGTCATCCACATGCAGAGCAAGTGCCTCACGCTTGTTGAGAAAGCGCTGCCAATGCGCGCTGCTGGTGTTTATGGCGAAAAATGCCGCGTCACTCCGGGAGCGCAGTTCAGCCGGGGCTGCCGAAAGCAGCGTCAGGTCCACGCCGGGCAAACCACGCGAAACAAGCTCCGGCATTGCCGACAAACCCGCAAGCTTGCACGCCATTGGTCCCAATTGCGCCAGCGCCGTTGCCCCATCCGGTCCCGAAAGTGCCAGAATCGGACGCCGCTCCTCGGCCAGAACCCGGGCTGGAATGATCAGGCGCAACAGACGGCGATTTTCAAACAGTTCCGTATTCCACGACAGTGCCATGACGCTGGCCGGCTTTTCGAGTGTGAGCTTGCGGCGCAAGGTTCCCAGAACCTCCTCGAAGCTTTCGGCCATCTTTGCCGGATCATAAAGCAATGTCTCGGGTGTGGCCTGGCCCAGAATGGCATCAAGCTCCACCGAGAGGCTGGCGAGATGGCCGAACAGCGCACGGGGCGAGACACGTCCCAGATGTCTTGCATTCTGCAACACCAGAAGCCATCGGTTGAGGACCTGAAGCTCAAGCCGCTCGGTCATCAGGCTCGCCTCGCTGCGCATGCCGGTCTGCGTGGCCACGCGCCCTGCAGCATTTGCAGCCCGCACCCGCGCCAGCGAAATGGTCTCCTCCAGACGCTCCGCCAGGATGCGCGAGGCACGCAGGTCAATGGCCTGAGGCATGAAGGCGCGATCGAGGATCACCCTGCCCTCGGCCGTCTTCTCCAGGATACGTGCCACCGCAATGGTGGCAAAACCGGACAGATCGACACTGCCCAGTTGCAGGCTTGCCCCCACATCCGCCATTTCGGTCTCCACGGGCTCATTGTCAGGATCATTCAGATCCCGAAGATCCCGGCGTGTCTTGATCATCCGGGCTGTCTCGCCCGGCTCACCGAACTGGGATGCTCCGGTGATCGCCAAGGGAACAGCGATGTGAACGAGTTCATCCACCAGCCCATCCGGAATGTCGATGACCAACTCCCTGGCAAGCCGAAAGAACAGGCGATCCGGAAGAATGCCCGCAGCACCACGTACCGCGAACTTGCCTATGGCCAGCGCGTCCGTGTTCAGCTCCAGCTCGCTGACACCGTAATCACCGGAGAGCAGATCGAGCTGGGCCACTTCGTTGACATAGCGCTGCAAGGCACTGTCGAAATGCTGGAAGTGTTGCGGGGCAATGAACATGCCCTCTGACCAGACTATGCTGCCATACATCACTTGCCTCCTCCAAAGAGCCAGGCAAGCAGGCCAAATCCCTTCTTCTTCTCTTCCGCGTCTTCCGTCTCATCCACAGGGTTGCGGAACTGGATCGACACGCCGGACGACGTGACCGAAATCGTCACACCATTGTCGAGGCTCTCGGTATCGATCGGCACTGCCGCGCGAAACTGCTGGGTTTCAAAATCGGCAAATTCCGCAAAGGCGCCCAAATAGAACACGTCCGGTTCCAGGTCGAAGGCCACCAGGCGTGTTTCACCGGGGTAGAGCGGCGAGAGGCTTCGCTTGTCGAGAACAACGCCCGCAAGATCAGGCGCGTTGTCGTTGAAGATCCCCCAGAAATCCGCAGCCTCGAATTCGCTGCGTGAACTGAGCTGGTACAGGCGCACCACGATTGGATTGGCCGCGTTGTTGTATTGATTGACATTCGGCCCGGCCTGCACGCTGAGCGTCTTGTTCACCGGCATCGGTGGCTCTGGCTCCGCGGCGCAGGCGACAAGCAGACATGTCGCTGCAAGCAGCACTATATGACGAAACACCTTCATAGCTTGCGCATCTCCTCTGCAAACAGCGCCATGAAGGTCCGCCGAAACTCTCCACTGGCTTTTTTTCTGGAAAACTGCCGGGAATGAATCTTCCAGTACCGCTTCTGATGGTTCACGAGACGCGGGATATACTCGTCGTAATCCTCTTGCAGGACAGCCGGATCCATCTCGTCAAGAAACCGCTCGAGCGCCCGCTCCATCGCCGTGGACACCTGCTCTCGATAAAGACTTGCTCGCAGATGGGTGTTCTGGAGCGCCGGCGCGGTCTGATAGCGCGTCATCTCCATGACCTCGCCCGGTTCTGCGAAAGCCGGTTCGGCAGCCGCTGGCTGAGGATGGGACTCGGCGCGCGGCGGTTCCCGCATCTCGGGACCCTCGGCAAAAGGGTCGAACATGAGATCGGGATCCAGATCCATCTCGCTGCCCGAGAACCCCATGTCAGGCTCCGGAAAGACCTCTTCGATCTCCTGATCGGGCAGCAGCGGCGCATCATCGGACATATCGGTTTCAACAATGAATCTCCTTTCAAGAAAGTCGTTTACAGGCTCCTCCTGACGTGCGGATTCAACGATGCCGAACAGCAGCTTGTAGCCCGCAAAGCTGACGACATCCCCATCCTGGAGCGGCTGTGGCTGCTTTGGCGGCAAGGGTCGGCCGTTCATGATGGCCCCGGAAATGCTCGTGTCATTGACTGCATACCCACCTGACGGCGTCTTGCTGACGACCAGGTGTGTTGGCGCAATGGTCTCTGCCAGATCCGGCAGACAGATATCTGACCCAAAATCACGTCCAACCGTGAAGGACGCCCCAGTGAGATAGAACTCCCGCTTCATCACCGTCTCAGTGGGCGGGATCTGCAAAAGCTGAACACTCAAGGTCATTGGGGCTCCGACATGCAGCGTTGCATCTGGCTGTTGAAACGGGACAGGAAGAGAGGATTGGCCTCCGTATATTGTTTGGAGAAATGGACGCTCATATCCTGGCGGCGAAACGGGATTTTCCGGAACTGATCCTCGGACAATCCGCGTTTTTCCATGTAATGTGCGAAGATCATCTCGTATTCGAGGGCGACGTCGATATCCCCCACGATCAGCATGTTCAAAAGCGATTCCGCATCGCGTGGCCGCATCACGACATTGTACCCGTTGCGATGCAGAAGCTGCCATTTCGAGGTGGCGAACTTCGCGCTGTACCGCGCCGAGAGCGCATCGCCCGGATCATTGGGATCGATATCGGATCCCAATGGCAGGTACCAGGCCAGATCCTCGGAAACGACCGCCTCCGAGGGCACGGCGTAATTGGCCCGGGTATTGGTCGCCGATCCCACGAAGAACCCGTCGAAACGCCCGGTCTGCGTGCCAAGCTGCGCATCCGCCCACACCGTCATGTGCAGCTCGTAAGGGACATTGATCGCATCCAGAGCACAGCGCACGCGCTCGACCGCGATACCGGTCATCGCATCGCCTTCGATCATCTGGTAGGGCGGCAAGTCCTGTGTCGCAAGCCGGAGCACCGGAGAGCTTTGCGCCCAGGCCGGATCGGACAGACCCAGGACACAGGTGCACAGCACCGCCACCGCTCCCCGGATCCGATGCCGGCCCCCATGGAAGATGCGTCGTCTCATCAAGATCACTCCATGCTCAGCACGACATCGGACCCGTCATGCGCCACCGAGATCGACCGCATCGGCTTGTCCTCGATCACCCGGGCAATGCATTCCTCGGCCAGTCGCGGCAGGAATTTCTTGTTGATGATCGCCTCAAGCGCACGCCCTCCGGACAGGGGGTCGGAATTGGCCTGCACGACATAATCGACAAAGCTCTGTTCCCAGCCGAACGTGGCCCCGTATTGTGCGGCAATCCGTTTCTTGATCCGGTTGAGATGAATCTCCGTGAGCTTGCTGCCGACCTCCGGTGTCAGAGGACGATAGGCGATCAGTTCGGTCCGGCCGATAAAGGCGGGGCTGAACCAGTCGAGCAGCAAGGGACGCAAGTGGTCAGACAGTTCCTGCGAGCTGGGATCATGATCGGCCCCGGTGATGTAGTCGCGGATCTCTTCACCACCGGCATTGGATGTCATGATGATGATCGTGTTGCGGAAATCGACCTCATTGCCTTCGCTGTCGGAGATGTGCCCCTTGTCGAAAATCTGGAAGAAGACGTCCTGGATCTCGCGATGGGCTTTCTCCATCTCGTCGAGCAACAGCACGCAATACGGCCGGCGGCGCACCGCCTCGGTCAAAACCCCGCCCTTGCCATAGCCGACATAGCCCGCAGCCGCACCCAGCAGCATCGACACCTTATGGGCTTCCTTGAATTCGGTCATGTTGATCGTCGTGACCGCGTCTTCCCCCCCGAAGAACTGGTCGGCAATGGCCAGGGCGGTCTCGGTCTTGCCGACACCCGAAGGGCCACACATCAGGAAGACGCCGATGGGCTTGCGCGTATCCGTCAAGCCGGCACGGGAAATCTTGAGCGAACGGGCGATGGCCGCAATGGCATCATCCTGCCCGATCACCCGCTCCTTGAGCGTGTCCTCGAGGCCCAGAAGCCGCTCGGCCTCGCTGGCCCCGAGATTGGCAATCGGAACACCGGTCCAATCCGAGACAACCTCGGCAATCGTGGCCTGCGTCACCCAAGGATGCACGAGGATGATCTCTCCCGCATCGCCAGTCTCGACCGCCGGGGCTACGACACCATCATCGCCCGCCGCCACACGCGCGGCCGCAAGCCTCTGCTGCACTTTTTCCTTCTGATCCTCCCACATGGACATCCGGTCCGCGACCGTGGCCTGGAGGTCCTCGATGCTGGAGTTCAGCGCAGTCGGATCAAAGCCCGCATCGCCAAACATGCGCGCATCCGCCTCCGACTTGGCCAGTTCGGCCTCCACGAAGCGCAGCTCTTCCTCCAATGTCTCGATCTGGACCGGGCGCGCATGCTGCGACAGGGCCACCCGGGCGCAAGCCGTGTCCATCAGGCTGATGGCCTTGTCCGGCAGACGCCGCGACGGCATGAAGCGGATCGACAGATCCACGGCCGCCTTGATGGCCTCTTCGCGCACCAGAACATCATGGTGCTTGCTCAATCCCTCGGCCACGGCACGCAGGATGTTGACGGAAGCATCGCGGGAGGGCTCGTCGATGGTGATGGGCTGGAAACGGCGCGACAGGGCCGGATCCTTCTCGAAATACTTCTTGTACTCGGCAAAGGTCGTGGCCGCCACTGTGCGGAACTCACCCCGGGCCAGGGCCGGTTTCAAAAGGTTCGCGGCATCGTTCTGCCCTTCGGTGCCCCCCGCTCCGATCATCGTATGGGCCTCGTCGATGAAGACGATGATGGGTCTCTCGGAGGCATGGACCTCCTTGATGACGTTTTTCAGGCGCTCTTCGAATTCGCCCTTCACACTCGCACCCGCCTGCAAGAGGCCCATGTCGAGACTGACAAGATCAGCGCCTCGCAATTGTTCGGGGACTTCACCCGAGGCGATCTTCTGCGCCAGGCCCTCGACCACGGCGGTCTTGCCCACCCCGGGCGCGCCCAGAAGGATCGGGTTGTTCTGACGCTTGCGCAACAGCACATCAATGGCCTTGGCAACCTCGTTCGTGCGGCCCAGAACCGTGTCCAGCGCGCCATCCCGGGCCAATTGTGTCAGGTTGACCGTGTATTTCTGCAAGGCGGTCCCGTCACCGCCACCAGCAGCATGGCCACGCCCCCCCTCAAGGGACAAGGCTGCGATGCTCCGGCTTTGGTCAGCCGCAAAAGCTCCCAGCGCATCCG
Source organism: uncultured Rhodospirillaceae bacterium (assembly GCA_937891725.1). Taxonomy (GTDB): domain Bacteria; phylum Pseudomonadota; class Alphaproteobacteria; order Thalassobaculales; family Thalassobaculaceae; genus JANSYC01. Next base: position 10,370 of record CALAHL010000072.1, read on the forward strand.
TGGACATCGGCCTGAGACCCTGCAGGGTCACGGCCTTGGCACCCAGCGTGTTGGGCAGCTGGGACACCAGGAGAAACACCTCTGGGGTGATCTGACCCAGAGACATCTCGACGGAAGCATGCAGCCAGGCCTGCTCGATGAGCTTGCTCAGGGACCCGGACAGGGTCGGCTGCTGTTGTCCATTGCCCGATCCATGCGGCATCTCCCGTTCCAGCTCGGATTGCAGCTCAGACAGGTTGACGCCTTGATCCTCAAGAAACGCCCGCATTTCGGCATTGCTGCCGTAAATGATGTGATAAAGCCAATGCGCCGGCTCGACCGTGGCGGCCTTGCGCTTGATGGCTTCGCCAACCGCATTTTCGAGATCGGCTTTCAGGGAGGGGGAGAGACGGGCGACAAGTTTCGTCAGGCTGGCCAATGGAACATACCTTATGCTGAGATTTGAGTGAGTTTGATGCTGGCCCGCGCATCAGGGCGGTGCTCGGGCCTCAAAAGATTATACGCGCCAAGACGATCCGCCCGCGCAGGATGCGCCGAAAGACGCGGCGCGGTAAGACAACGCCGCGTGATCGTGGCATAAAAGCTCACCGGCACCGGCTCGCGCAGATATTGCGCCGTGACCGAGCGCAGCTCGGCCAAGCCTTGCGTATCGCCGATCAACGCATCAAGTGCCGCGCGGTCAGCGCAGGCGATCCGTACGGAGATATGCCCCATCGGAGTGCGCCCGAACCGACCCAGAAGCGCCCCCTGCCCCAGCGCCACGGCCGACTGCCGAGACGTGGTCAGGCTGCTCAGACTGTCACGGTCGATGCAGCGCAACGTATCGAACCTGGCGGAAACCGACACCGTAGAGCCAGTCCACCATCCCAACATTTCGCGCAGACCTTCCAGGCTGCGGGTGCGCGACAGAAGCGGCATGAGCAGCTTGAGATAGCGGGTCTCCTCGGGGCCGCGTTTGACCATGCGCAAAAGCCGGGACAGGATCGATGCCGCGGTGCGACCGCGCTCATCCTGGGTGGCCACCAGAACCGACGCCCGGCGTGCGCGCACCTCGAGCGCCAGCAACCGGCGGTCAAAAAGTGCCAGGAAATCCCGCAACCCCGTATCATCACCGTGCACGGCCGAAAGCATCGCGAACTGGATATGGTCGGGAAGCGCACTGTCAAAGCTGGTCAAAGGCGCTCCGGCCAGTGCGGTCGAGGTGATCCCGCTGTTCTGCGCCAGCACGCCGCCCGATTGCGTGCCATCGGGATAGGGATCGAACGCACCCTCCTGCAAGGCACGTGTATAATGCGGCACATCCAGACGAGCAGCCTGCACAAGCGGCAAGTCGATCAGAACCCGGGCGGTCTTGTCCTTTATCCGCATACCTGGCCCCCATGCTGACGCTTGAAGACCTTGAACGGCTGGTTGCGCCCGCGCTCCCGCAGGCTGAGCTTGAAAAACCGGTCATAGCTGATGAGAGAGGCAAAATAGAGATGCAGCGCGGTTGCAAAAACATGCCGGGCAAAGGGCAGCGCCTCGATATCAAGCACGACCTCGATCTGGCTGCCCGAGGACAACAGCACCTTCCGGCCGATCTGCACCGGCGCGATGGATTGGGTCACGGTCACATCCCAGATCGCGTTTGCCACATCCGCATAGCCGGACGGGGCACACAGATGCAGCGCCTCCTTGAGCGCTTCTACCGGGCTTTGCGCATCGAACACGGTGGTGAAGTTGCCGTTGATGAGCGAGAGCACATCCCACAAGCGTTCCGCCCGCATGTCCGGCAGAATGGGCACGCTGGGCTCATCGAGCAGGCGAAACGGGGTCTCGGCCAGGCGATCGTCACTGAAGAACACCCGCGTGCCCGGACGCAAGGCAAAGGCCGCCTTGCCGTTGGAGCAATAGAGATCAGCCACGAAATCCAGCGGCTCGGGATCGGGACCAAGGCCGGCCTCGACGGAAAAGCTCACCTCGCGGCGCGCAAGGTCGAATTCGCCAACGACAAAGCGCTCCTGCCAGACCGGCAATGTCCGGGTATCGCGCCGTCGGGGCGAGGTGATCCGCGGCAGCAAAGCCTCCCCCTCCGAGGTCAGCTTGCGGATATCGCGGATCTGAAGACAGGCCACATTCATATCCGAGGCCGAGCTCGGTTTGACCGGCACCTGGGTCCGGGCATAATCATACCGCACCGGCAGAGACTGATCGAGATAGAGGTTCACGACCGGCACGACATTGGTCGCCAGGTCCCCGAGCTCCACCGAAGACAGTTTCTGTGCGCCCTCGCTGGACAGGAAGAACCGCAGCTCCACCGGACCCGTGGGACAGGCCTGGAACCCCCCATCCGTCTTGGAAAGCGTGAAGAATGACGCCTTGTCCGGATAGGCCAGGAAATCCCGCAGCCGCGAGAGTGCCGGGGGCTGCGACGCCTCCCGCGGCAGGAAGGTGCTGTTGTCCCACCCCATCGTGAGTCCGAACCCGTCCAGGGGCACCATATGGCTCTGTCGCGCCCGCTGCAGATCCGTCCGGGCCGCTGCATAGCCCACACCCAGAACGTCTCCGCTGAGCACATCGATCAGGCGGTGCTTGCGGCCCCCCGACGCCGACACGTAAAGCTCCAGCCTGTCGAGCCCGACATCCCGCAAGCCCTGACTGGCATCAAAAGGCGCCAGGGTGATGCAAATGGCCGCCTCACAGCCCCGCAGGTCCTCGGGCACATCGAACCGAAGCGGGGCACGCTCCAGTGTCACAGCGCGGATCTCGCAGGGTTTGAGCCCGACATCGCGCGCCACCGTGAACAGGCAGTCCGTGCTGTCAGCGGTCAGCGTCACCGGCATGCGTGTCCCAGCCCTCAGGGTGACCGGATCACTCAGCTCATCGGCCTGCGCATCGAGCTTGACCGCCCCATAGCTGGGCGCCCCGAGCAGGAACGTGGGGGCCAGCATGCGGATCAGATCAAGCGCGGTTTCCGGCAGGGTATCATCGAGACGCTTGGAGAGACGGGCCGCATGCAGGGCCACCGAATCCGCCAACCGCTGGACATCCGGATCCGACGAGCGCCCCGCACTGATCCCCAGCGCCTTGGCTTTCTGCGGATGGGTCGCCGCGAACGCATCGAAGGCGCGACGCATGTAGTCGAGCTCGGTTTCGTAATACTGGAGGATCTGGTCCATCGGATCAGCCGGCCCCCTCGGCATATTGATCCATCCGGGACAGGGTCTTGACGATTTCGACCTTGTCCGTCCCGTTCTGGCTGCGCACCGCGCCGGCAATAAAGAAGGTCACCGCGTTCTCGGTCGTATCTTCCTGCAGGGAAATCTCGGACATCAACGCCAGGCGTGGCTCGAATTTCTCAAGCCGGTCCCGCAGCATGCTGCGCACCTGCGTGTTGCGCTGTCCCTCGCCCAGGGCCCAGTCCATGGGCACGCCGAAACACAGGTTCGACAGGCGCACATTGGGCAATTCCGGCCCGACAACCTGTTCGGGTGCAATGGATTGCAGCAGGGTTTCGATATGAAACCCAACGCGATCCTCGATGCTCTGGTCATCCGGCCTGTTGAGAAAGGCAGAGGCAAAACTCATCTACGCCGCCTTTCCAGGCTTGCCCGCACCGAAATCCGTGCGCAGCGTGATATCCCCCAGCACATTGTCGATCTGGTATTGCGGGCGCACGATGACCTCGCACTGAAACCGGGCCCGGTCACTGGCGGATTCCGTGACCCGCACACGCGCGCCCTGCAGCGGGAAGCGGGCCTGCAATTCATTCGAACTGCTGGAGCTCGACACGTAAGGATCAAACCAGTCATTGAGTATCTGCTCGCATTCCGCAGAGGTCTTGACCTGGCCAATCAGCGCGCGGATCTGCACCTTCAGGTAATGCACGATCCGGCAGGCAATCATCACCGATTGCAGCTGGGTCACGATCTCGGCCGCCGCCGACCCCCCTGTCTCGGTGACCGAGCGATTGCCGACAAAATAAAGCAGGTTCGTCTTGGGGCTTTCGGCAAGCGGGATGAACCCCTGCTCTGAATACAGATGCGCGAGATTGCGGGTCATGCGCAGCTGCGCACGCCCCCCACGGACGCAGCCCTTCGGGATCGGATGCTCGGTGGAAGCCAGAACGGCCCCCTCTCCCGGGGTCGCGCCGACAAGCTTGAGAAACCCGAACCAGGCACAGCGCAGAAATTCCGCAATGGCCGTGCGCAGGAAATCATACCCCGCGGACCCCCAGAGCCCATCGCTTTCGGAGGGCCATTGATGAAAGCGAAACCCGATATCGAGATCCTCGTAGCGTCCCCGCAACTGTGTCCGGAGCATGACCAGTGCCAGGAACCGCGCATTGGGCAGCCTGCGAAGGGTCTGCCAGCTGCGATAATCTTCCCCGTTCAGGATATTGGTGATCCGACGCGCATCCGTCAGCCATGCAGCGTCGGTCTCACCGAAGAAGTCCTCCGCCAGGCCCATGATGATGGGACACATGACAGCTTCTGCCAGTTCGCAGACCAGCTGGGCCGTGTAGAGGTCGTCAAACTCCGTCTCGAGACTCATCGACAAGCCATGATCAAGCATCGCCAGCCCGAAAGGTTCCCCCCCCAGAGTGTCGAGCTCGCGTTGGCCCATCAGGTTGTAAAGCACCGATCGGCGCATCTCGCTGGTGTAATGCAGATCTCGCGAGAGCTCTTCCCAGCTCAAATCGAGAATCTTGATCTTCACCGATGACGCCCCGCGCTTGGCCCAGACAACACTGGCCAATCCGGCCCAACGGGCTTCCATCTGCTGGAACGCAGGGGCCTCCAGCACCGCGGTCAGTTGCGTGGAAAGAAGATCCTCCAGGTCCAGAACCGCCCGACGCAGAAAAGATGTCACCGCCTCCACATCGGCAAAGCGCGCCTGCAGGCGGTCCAATCGGGCATCTGGAACGGATTCCATCCCCACTGCCTCTGAGGGCAGCGGAGATGGAAATGGCATGAGATCCGAAGCATGGGTCACAGAGGATCCATCACCCGCCCGGAATTTTCGTGACCATACGGACCGAGGTCGTCAGCTCTTCAAGCTGCAACCAGGGACGGAGATAGGCCACGGCGGAATAGGCCCCAGGCTTGCCCGGCTGCTCGATCACATCGATCGTGCTTTCGGCCAGCGGTGTCTTGGAGCGCTCTGAATTCCCCATCGCGCCCGCATTGGTGTACTGGTCGATCCAGGACTGCAATTGGGACTTGATGTCATTGGCCTCCAGATTGGAGCCCAGCATGTCCCGACCCATCACCTTCAGGTAATGCGCAATGCGGCTGGAGGCCATGATATAGGGCAGACGCGCCGAAATCGCGGCATTCGATGTCGCATCCAGGTCCACATAGGTCTTCGGGCGCTGCGCCGTCTGGCTACCGATGAACACCGCATGGCTGGTGTTCTTGTAATGCACCAAGGGCAGAAAACCGAGATCCGAGAGTTCCTTTTCCCGCTCATCGGTGAGGTTCACCTCTGTCGGGCAGGCCTGCTGCACATCCCCCGCATCCGACTTGAAGGTCAGGTTGGGCAATTGATCGACCTTGCCGCCATTGTCGAGACCGCGGATCGCCGTACACCAACCGAACGCCGTGAACGCCTCGTTCATCTTGAGCGCCATGTCATATGCAGCGTTGGACCAGACCAGTTCGCTGTTGTCCGCGGGACGCTGGTTGCCGTCCGCGTCCGTGGCCAATTCATGGTAATCGAAGGTCTTGGCTGCCCCACCGTTTGCCCCGTAGGGCAGGCGCGCAAGCGTGGCCGGCAATGTCAGGGTGACATAGCGTGATTCATCGCTGTCACGGAAACCATTCCAGGCCGCGTAGGTCGGAGAGTCGAAACCGGCTGCCACCGGGCGACCTTCGGCAAAGCTCTCGAAACTCTTGTACTCGAACATATCGGCACCAGCCGCCGCCACGAAGGGGGCATGACAGGCCGCAGCCGTTTCCGCCATATAGGTCAGAAGCGCCACGTCCTCGTCGCCATAGCCGAAGAAATAATCCCCCATCAGAAGACCGTAAGGCTCACCACCAGCCGTGCCGAACTCGTCCTGGTACAAGGCTTCGAACAAGGGGCTGCGGTCTACGGCCGGAGCATCCTCGAACTGTTCGAGAAGCTCTTCCTTGTTGTAGTCGACAAGCTTGATTTTCTGCTGCGAGCCGAGCTCGGAATTCCGGACAACCTTCTGAACCCCGCGCCAGGACCCCTCCAGCTTCTGGAACTTGTCATTCTGCATGATTGCCGACATCTGCTTGGACATCAGCTTGTCGATCGCGGCCACGGCATTGCGGATCGTCACACCGACATTCTGATCCCAGACAATGGAGCCTTCCATTGCCTGGGATGTCAAAACAGACAGGAGTTCCTTGGTCTGATCTACGGGTGTCTGGGACGTCGCCTCCAGAGCACGGTCCAGAAGACTGACCTTTTCCTCGGTTTGCGTGGCTGGCGCTGCGCCGCCACCTGCTTCAGTTTCCGACATGTTTACTCTCCATCTTTCTGAGCGCTGACGCCCAGTTCGTCGCCAAGCGCCTTGACCATGTCTGCATCCTGCAGAATTTCCTTGAGCACTTTTTCCAGATCGCGCGAGCGATCCGCTTTGGCGACGAGTGTCATCAGTTTTTCACGCGTTTGCGCCAATTTGCGCAGCGGCTCGACCTTGTTGACGATCGCGTCCGGTTCGAAATCCTTCATCGACTTGAAATCGAGTTCGACCTGGAATTCCGATCCGTCATCCTGGACCTTGTTCTCGACCGTGTAGCTCAGTTTGGGTCCAACCCGCGCCATCACGTCGTTGAAATTGTCCTTGTCGACCGAGTAGAATGTGCGGT
>CALAHL010000073.1 GCA_937891725.1 uncultured Rhodospirillaceae bacterium
CTCTCGAATTATGACCTCACCGTTGCGATGGGCGGAGGTCTGCGTGCTTCGCTTATGAGTGACAAGGACCGCGATCCCGGCGGGGATGATTCCGGCGGGACCAACACCGGCGTGGTTGTCAAAACCAAGCCGAAGACCAAAAAGCCGTCGATGTACAAGGTCATCATGCTCAATGATGACTACACTCCCATGGAATTCGTGATTTATGTCCTGGAACGGTTTTTTTCGAAGAATCGGGAAGAGGCGACCCGGATCATGCTGCACGTGCATCAGCGCGGCGTCGGGGTCTGCGGGGTCTTCACCTACGAGGTGGCGGAGACCAAGGTGACCCAAGTGATGGATTTCGCGCGTCAGAATCAGCATCCGCTCCAATGCACCCTCGAGAAAGATTGACCCATGCTCTCGAAGTATCTGGAACAGAGCCTGCACCGTGCTCTTGGGCTTGCGAACGACAAGCACCATGAATACGCAACCCTTGAACACTTGCTGTTCGCGTTGACCGACGATCAGGATGCGCTTGCCGTGCTCCGGGCCTGCGGCGTGGATATCGACAAGCTGCGGGCGGATCTCACAGGATATATCGATACCGAGTTGACCAATCTCGTCGGCTCGTCCTCGGAAGAGGCCAAGCCGACTGCCGGGTTTCAGCGGGTGGTCCAGAGAGCGGTGATTCATGTGCAGTCGTCTGGACGCGAGGAGGTGACCGGGGCCAATGTCCTGGTCGCGCTCCTGAGCGAGCGGGAGAGCAACGCGGTGTATTTCCTGCAGGAGCAGGAGATGACCCGGTTCGACGCGGTCAGCTATATCAGCCACGGCATCGCCAAGGTCGCCGGCCATCAGCAGGAGCGCAAGGTCGAGGGTGCTGACGAAGAGACGACCAAGTCCGAGGACGTCAACAAGCAGGGTCACGAGGCGCTCGACGCTTATTGCGTGGACCTGAACAAGAAGGCCGCCTCCGGTAAGATCGACCCGCTGATCGGCCGGGAGCATGAGGTTGAGCGGACCATTCAGATCCTGTGCCGCCGCACCAAGAACAATCCGCTCTATGTCGGGGATCCGGGCGTCGGCAAGACCGCCATCGCCGAAGGTCTGGCTAAGCGGATCGTCGACGGAGATGTGCCCGAGGTCCTGATCAACGCGCAGATCTTTTCGCTCGATATGGGCGCGCTGCTGGCGGGTACCCGCTACCGCGGCGATTTCGAGGAACGCCTGAAGGCGGTGGTCTCGGAGCTGGAGCAGAATCCGCAAGCTGTGCTGTTCATCGACGAGATCCACACGGTGATCGGCGCCGGTGCCACCTCAGGCGGGGCTATGGATGCGTCCAACCTGCTGAAGCCGGCCCTGCAATCCGGCGGCCTGCGCTGCATCGGCTCCACCACCTATCGCGAGTACCGCAGCTATTTCGAAAAGGACCGGGCGCTGGTCCGGAGGTTCCAGAAAATCGATGTGAACGAGCCGTCGATCCCCGACACAATCAAGATCCTCAAGGGCCTGAAGCCCTATTACGAGGAGCATCACGGGGTGCGCTATACGGCGGACGCGTTGAAGACCGCGGTCGAGCTGTCGGCCAAGTACATCGGCGACCGCAAGCTGCCGGACAAGGCGATCGACGTGATCGACGAGGTCGGTGCTGCCCAGATGCTGGTGCCCGCCTCCCGCCGCCGGAAGACCATCGGGGTGAAGGAGGTCGAGGAGATCGTTGCCAAGATCGCCCGGATCCCTCCGAAATCGGTCTCGACCGACGATAAGACCGTGCTGCTGAACCTGGAGCGGGATCTGAAGACCGTCGTGTTCGGTCAGGACGAGGCGATCTCCTCTCTTGCCAGTGCCATCAAGCTGGCGCGGGCGGGCTTGCGTGAGGCGGACAAGCCGATCGGCAACTACCTGTTCTCCGGTCCGACCGGTGTCGGCAAGACCGAGGTTGCCCGTCAGCTGTCCCATATCCTGGGTGTGGAGCTGATCCGCTTCGACATGTCGGAGTATATGGAACGGCATAGCGTCAGCCGTCTGATCGGTGCTCCTCCGGGCTATGTCGGCTTCGATCAGGGCGGTCTGCTGACCGACCAGATCGATCAGCACCCCCATTGTGTGCTGCTGCTTGACGAGATCGAGAAGGCGCATCCGGATCTGTTCAACGTGCTGTTGCAGGTGATGGATCACGGCAAGCTGACCGATCACAACGGCAAATCGGTCGACTTCCGCAACGTGATCCTGGTGATGACCACCAATGCCGGGGCCGCAGATCTCGCCAAGGAGGCCATCGGCTTCGCGCGCGACGGTCGGGAAGGCGACGACAAGGAAGCGATCAACCGGATGTTCTCTCCGGAGTTCCGGAACCGTCTCGACGCTGTCGTGCCGTTCAAGCAGCTGGCGAAGGAAACCATTGGCCGGGTGGTCGACAAGTTCATCATCCAGCTCGAGGCGCAACTGGCCGACCGCAACGTCACGATCGATCTGACCGAGGCAGCGCGCACCTGGCTTGGCGACAAGGGCTACGACAAGAACTACGGCGCCCGTCCGCTCGCCCGCGTGATCCAGGAATACGTCAAGAAACCGCTGGCCGAGGAACTGCTGTTCGGCCGTCTGGTCAAGGGTGGCCTGGTCGCGATCGGCGTGCTCGAGGACAAGCTGGTCTTCGATTTCGACGAAGAGCTGAAGCCGACCCCGCGCCCGAAAAAGGGCGACGGCAAGGGTGGCTCGAAGAAGGCCTCGGAAATGGTGAAGTAGCCAACGCGTCGAGCGCCGGAATTATCTCTGCGCCCTCCGGTTCCCCCGGGGGGCGTTTCCGTTCCATCTAGTTTTTGAGGACCCGTTTTTACAGGACC
>CALAHL010000074.1 GCA_937891725.1 uncultured Rhodospirillaceae bacterium
CGGATATCCGCCACTCGGACCTCGACGGTTTCCGCCTGTGCGACAAAGAGATCGTCGTACAGATCAAATTCCTCGAAACTGAGGACCCCCAGCACATGCTGCGCGAGGAGATCGCCTTCCCCGAGGGGAAGCAGCAGCCTGCAGGCGGTGATCTGTCGGTTGCGCCCGGTGGCGTGCACGGTCTTGGTGAAGCAACAGACGCCGTCCGTCGCCACCATCCGCCAGCGGGAGATGATCGCTTCGGTATCTCCCTTCGGATAGATCTCGGAGATGCGCTTGCCCTTGAGCGACGGGCCATAGCGGTCGGACACGTCCTCGCCGGCAAGCCGGTAAATGAAATCGCCGCCCGGAAGTACGTCGAGAATGTAGAGCCGGCTCAATGCTTTGGGGATTTCGACGGGATCGATATCCGCGAACCGCGGCATCAGCCGATCGCCCCGAAGGCGGAGCCAATACGCGAAGACGTCTTGAAGCACGGGCGGGTCGGTCGGGCCTAGCAATTCGGTGACGGGTATTGGAGTGGTTGTGGTACGCGTGGGGCGTCTCAAAACATTGTCTCGATCACCCGGTCCGGTGGCGTGTGGCCGTCAGCGAAGGTGCGGATGTTCACGATGACCTTCTCACCCATGTCGCGGCGCCCCTCGATCGTGGCGGATCCCATATGGGGCAACAGGACGGCGTTCGGCAGATCCAGCAGGGCGGGGCTGACATAGGGTTCCTGCTCGAACACGTCGAGCCCGGCCCCGGCAATCTGTTTCTCCCGCAAGGCCTGGGCCAGGGCGGTCTCGTCGATGACTTCGCCGCGCGAGGTGTTGACGATATAGGCATGCGGCTGCATCAGATCGAGCCGCCGCTTGTTGATCAGATGGTAGGTCGCGGGCGTGTGCGGGCAGTTGATCGACAGGATGTCCATCCGGGCCACCATCTGGTCCAGATTGTCCCAGTAGACCGCCTCCAGCTCCTCCTCCACGTCCGGATGGGCGCGCCGGCGGTTGTGGTAGTGGATCGACAGCCCGAACCCTCGGGCGCGGCGGGCGACAGCACTTCCGATCCGACCCATGCCGATGATTCCCAGCCGTTTGCCGTGGATCCGGTGGCCCAGCATTCCGGTCGGCGACCAGCCGGTCCAGCTCGCGTCCTCGATCAGCTTGGAGCCTTCGACGATCCGGCGGGGCACTGCCAGGATCAGCGCCATGGTCATGTCGGCGGTGTCTTCGGTCAGGACGCCCGGCGTATTGGTGACCAGGACGCCCATCGCCTTCGCGGCCGGCAGGTCGATATGATCGACACCGGTTCCGAAGGATGCGATCAGCCGCAGACGCTCACCCGCCCCCTTGATCAGCTCGGCGTCGATCTTGTCGGTCACGGTCGGAACCAGAACGTCGGCATCTGCGACCGCTTCGACCAATTGCGCGCGGCTGAGAGGGGTGTCCGCCAGGTTCAGGCGCGTGTCGAACAGCTCCATCATCCGGGTTTCCACCGGATCGGGCAGTTTTCGGGTGACGACGACCTTGGGTTTATGTCCCAGGGGCTTACCCTGCCACTTGATGCTCGGCATCAGTTCCTCCGGTCCGGATTCTCTGCGTCCGCGCAGAGAATAAGCACGCAGGACGGGGGTTACCAGGGGTTCGAGTGTCTGTCATCCCTTCACACATCTTCCCATCTCGACCGACCGGCCCCGAACCAGTTAGAAAGAACATGACCTCGCGTTGGTTTCCCTGGAGTTCCCTGATGCGCCGCCTTGTCCTAACCCTGAGCCTGATCGTCGGTCTGTCGGCGATCTGTTTCGATGGGCGGGCCCGGGCGGAGACCATCGGCACGGTCACCGGGCTGCCGATTCCCCGCTATGTGACGCTGCGCTCGAGCCAGGTGAACGTCCGCGCCGGACCCGGGTCCCGCTATCCGATCGAATGGGTCTTCCAGCGTCCGGATCTGCCGGTCGAGGTGGTCTCGGAGTTCGATACCTGGCGCAAGATCCGGGATGTC
>CALAHL010000075.1 GCA_937891725.1 uncultured Rhodospirillaceae bacterium
CTTGCTGCCATGTCAGAATATCTCCAGGTCGCGGTCAACCATGACCGTGATCCGGGTACCCTGATCCACATGGATCACTGGGCGGATCGCCAGATAGTCCTGCATGACGCTTTGGGTGCTGTCGCGCAGGTCCGTGCCGACGTCGCTCGCGATGTCGGCCGCGGCCTCATCATCGATCTGTCCAGCGGCGGCTGCGGGCAAGGCCCCGATCAGCGAGATCAGCGCGGCCGAACCGAAGCGCTGCGCAAAGCGGGTGTCGACAAAGCCGGTGGTGCCGGTGCGGCCGAGCTCGTCCCCACCGAAGGCGCTGATCTCGACTGTCTGGTTGTCGGGCAGGATGATGCGGTCCCAGGCCACCATGACTCGCGACTGCGCGAGCGCCACATCGGAGCGATAGCGCCCCACAAGACGTGCACCGCGCGGGATCAGGACCCGCGCGCCGTCGAAGGAATGCACATCTTCCGAGACGATGGCCCGGATTGCACCGGGCAGTGTGCTGTCCAGCGCCGTCTCGGTCACGGCCTGGATCATCGTGCCCTGCGCGACGGTGTTGCCGGGGTTCACGATCACTTCGGCCCGCGTCACTGCGGCAGGTCTGGCACCCGCGCGCACGAAGGCTTCGTCTTCATTCAAGCGCGCGGCTTCGAGGCTGTTCTCTCGGTCGGTCCCTGCCCCCATCCCGGAAAACGCGATCATGGGCGAGGCGATGCGTTCGGCCCGGGCCTCGGCCTCCGCGATGCGGCGGCGTTCGAGTTCAGCAAGCCGCAATTCCTCCTCGTTCGGTCCGAGGTCCGTGGGTGCAGGCGGGGTCAGCCGCGCGACCTCGAGATCCATGCGCAGCTGGTCGAGCTCGCGGTCGCGTTCGGTCAATTGCCGCTCGAGCGCGCGTTGCGCCTCGGTCGAGGCCTCTTGCAGCGCCGCGATCTGCGCCGTGAGATCGGCGATGGCCTGCTCTGCGCCGCTGTCCGATGCCTCGACGGGCCGCGCGCGCAGGTCTTCGAGTTCAGCACGCAGCGTGGCGAGACTTTCCATCAGCGCCAGTTCCGACGCAGAGGGGCCCGTTTCGGCGGGCGGCGGCGCAGACTCGACCACGGGCATTGGGGCCAGGTCCCCAAAGCCCGATCCTGTGGTCTGGAATTCTTCGGGGGCTGCGGTCGGCAGAGGCGCTTCCGGCGATGGCTGCAGGGCGGCCCAGGCCAGCCCGCCCACGGCCACGATCCCGGCCACACCGAGGATGGCGGCCAGCGGGGAGGGCCGCGCGGCACCGCGCTTCTTGTCGCCTGTCGCTTCAAGGGCCGCGAGGCGGGCGGCGAGGTCTTCGGTGTCCTGGCTCATGATGTGGACCCACCCATATCCTGAACACAGACTTCGTCTTCGCCGAGGCGCAGGACCCATTGCCGGTTCACACCCGAGACCCGGATCACACCGTCCTCGAGTGCCGTGCTGTTCACCGCCCGCTCGCCGCCATTGGCATAGCGAAAGATCGCCGGGACCGGCGCGTTCCGCGCAAAGCGGAAATACGTGAAGGTGCCGTCATCCCAGATGGCTGTCGGTGTGAACTCCTCCCGGGCGCTGACGGCGTAGTTGGCATTCGGCGCCTCTGCCGCGACCGCCCGGGCCGGTTGAACGCGGCTCTCGGGATAGCGGAACTGCACGACGTAATGCGGGGTCTCGCGCGCCTCGACCACGTGGAAATAGTAGGAGCGACGGTTCGTGTAGACCGTGATGTTGGTGGCGACACCAGAGGCGGCAGGCTTGATCGCGAAGGCCCGACCGCCCGGCACGCCGTCGAACTGGAAGCCCACCGTGTCGCCTGCGATGATCGAGCGGATGGTCTCGCCCTCGCCGAACTCGACGGTGGTGACGCGGGTCAGAGTGGTGACGACGCGGTAGACCTGCCCCTCGGTCCAGGTGGCGATCCGGACGCGGTTGTCATGGGGACCGGGGCGCGGCGTGGTCTCGGCAAAGGCTGCGGGCGCCATGAGCGCCAGGGCACCGGCGACGAGCAGGGCGTGAACGGATGTGAGAACTGGAACAGAGGTCATTCGGAACGGT
>CALAHL010000076.1 GCA_937891725.1 uncultured Rhodospirillaceae bacterium
CGCGGCGGTCTGTGCGGATGTAGTCCCGATAGGCGGCGAGATCGCCGTCAAAGGTCTTCACGGTTCCGTCCGCGACCAGCCATAGCCGGTCGACCGTCAGTTCGACCAGACGCCGGTCATGGCTGATCAGGACGACAGCACCCGGAAAATCGTTCAGTGCGTTTACCAGTGCGCCCCGCGCGTCGATATCCAAGTGGTTGGTCGGCTCATCGAGCACCAGAACGTGCGGATCGTCCGCCATCACCAGCGCAAGCGACAGACGCGCCTTCTCGCCACCGGACAGCTTTCCCACCTGGGTCGTCTGTTTGGTCTGGATCAGGCCAACCGAGCCCAGCCGAGAACGAACCCGGTCCACTTGAACCGCCGGCAGTCGTCGCGACAGATGCTCGATAGGCGTGTCGTTCGGATCCAGTTCCTCGGCATGGTGCTGGGCCACATAGCCGACCCGCAACTTGGCCGCCCGATGCTCTTCGCCGCCCTGAAATTTAAGCTCGCCCGCGATCAGCCTTGCCAGGGTGGTCTTGCCGTTGCCGTTGGCCCCGAGAAGGCCGATCCGATCGTCCGGGTCGAGCCGCATGTCGATATGGGACAGTACGTGCTTGCCCGGTGTGTATCCGAACGAGGCTTTTTCAAACGACAGCAGCGGTGGTGCCAGTTCGTCCGGGACCGGGAACTGGAACCGGGTTTCCGGCTCGGATACCGCGTTCGGCAGCACTTCCATCTTTTCCAGCATCTTGAGCCGGCTCTGAGCCTGACGCGCTTTAGACGCCTTGTAGCGAAACCGGTCCACGAAAGACTGAAGATGCGCCCGCCGGGCGTCCTGCTTGCCGCGCTGCGCCTCGATCTGCGCCAGCCGCTGCTCGCGCTCCCGCTCGAACGTGTCGTAGTCGCCGGTGTATTGGATGAGCGTCTGTGTCTCCACATGGATCAGTCCGGTCACCACCGAGTTCAACATGTCGCGATCGTGGCTGACGATAATCATGGCTTTGGGGTAGGCGCGCAGATGCGCCTCCAGCCAGATCGTGGTCTCCAAGTCCAAGTGGTTGGTCGGCTCGTCGAGCAGCAGCAGTTCCGGCTCCTGGAACAGCACCGCAGCAAGGGCCACACGCATCCGCCAACCGCCGGAGTAGGAGGACAGCGGCTGGTTCTGCATCTCTTCGTCGAAACCGAGCCCGGCGAGAATGCGCGCGGCCCGTGCCGGCGCCACATGGGCGTCGATATCGACCAGACGGGTCTGGATCTCGGCGATCCGGTTCGGATCGGTCTCGTGCTCCGCCTGCTCCAGCAAGCTCGCACGCTCCACATCGGCGGCCAGCACGTGATCGATCGGCTTCTCGGGCCCACCAGGCGCTTCCTGTTTGACCCAACCGAAGGAATTTGGTCGGGCGAAATCACCGACCAACTTCACTTCGCCGGAATCAGTCTGTAGCTCCCCCGCGATAACCTTGAGCAGGGTCGACTTGCCGGTTCCGTTTCGGCCGATCAGGCCAATCCGGTGTCCGGGCGACACGGTCGCGGACGCATTCTCCAGGAGAACGCGGCCGGCGATACGAACGGTGATGTCTCGAATGGTCAACATGGCGCCGGTAGATACCACCGGTGCCGCCCGCCGACAATTGATCCTGCTGCATTGCGGGAAAAATCATCTCAAACCGGCGGCAACAAGTCCGGTTCCGATCCGGCGCTATCCCCGAAAGCGGGCAAGGTTTATGACAAACGGATGTCAACGCCCCGATCCCCTCTTTCGGCCCTGCCGCTGATCGGCAGCTCGGCGCCTGCCAAGGCGATCCTGCTGATGCTCGCAGCCAGCCTGATCGTCACGGTCAATGATGCCATCGCGAAATGGCTGACCGCTCACTATCCGACCGGGCAAATCCTGGCGGTGCGCGGCGTGATGGTCATTTTCCTGGCGGTGTGCTGGGCAATGGCCCGCCGGCGGCCGGATCTACTACGTGTGCGAAACTGGAAAGCACAATTGACCCGAGGCGCACTGATGTGCGTCTCGACCTTTCTGTTCATCACCTCGCTTAAGTTCTTGCCGATTGCCGACGCGATCGCGATCTCATTCGCCGGCCCGGTCTTCGCGACCATGCTGGCCGCTCTGATCCTGAAAGAGCCGGTCGGCTGGCGTCGCTGGACCGCCATCGGGATCGGGTTCATCGGTGTGCTGATCATGGTCCGCCCCGCACCGGAAATCTTCCGTCTGGTGGCCCTGTTACCGGTGCTGGCTGCGTTCATCGGGGCCTTCCGCGACATCATCACCCGCACCATGAGCACCGGCGGCGAGAGCACCGTCGCCACCCTCGTTGCCTCAACCTCGGTGGTCGCATTCGGCGGCTTTCTGACATTGCCCTTTGGCTGGGAGCCGATCACGTGGGAGCATTTGGGGCTATTCGCAATCACCTCGCTTCTGGTCGGAATTGCGCAGTCCTGCATGATCGAGGCCTTCCGATGGGGTGAGGTCGGACTGATCGGGCCGTTCAAATATTCGAGCCTGGTATGGGCGGTGATCCTGGGTCTGCTGGTCTGGGGTGACTTGCCGGGTCCGTGGACTTTGGTCGGCGCGAGCGTGCTGATCGGCAGCGGTCTTTACATCTGGAGGCGTGAGGCCGCATTGGCCCGGCAGCGGCGCGCTCAGGCCAGCTGACAGGAGGCTGATCGACGCACCGGTTGTC
>CALAHL010000077.1 GCA_937891725.1 uncultured Rhodospirillaceae bacterium
TGTGGTCCTCGGGTTTGCCTATTGGTTCGGTGGCGGGTTTCTGGCGCCGAATACCGCCGCCGGGGTCATGATGTCTCATCCAACGGCCGCCGGCGCCGCGGCTGCCGTGCTCGGGTTCGTCCAGATGTGCGCGGCGGGCGCCGTCGCGGTCGTGCAGGGGCTGGTCTATGACGGCACGGTGTTTCCCATGATCGGTATGCAGCTCTTTCTAAGCCTCGCCGCCTGGATCATCTGGAGCCGGCTAAAGCGGTATACTGTTTGAGGCAAGGCCGGCGAGCCGGCAGGGTGCTGGGGCCAATTTTCTAATGTCGCCTTCGGGTCAGGAACGGTCCTTATGACCGCCAGCCAAATACGTCTGGATTAGACCCGATAACGGAACTCTGTGGACGGACGTCGGTTCATGGGCGAACATCGGAAGAGATTTGCGAGCGCGGTTTCTTCTGAATCTAGCCGAGGCTGTTGAAAAACTCCGACCGGAAGCTGTTCTCACTGTCCGGGGATGCGACAAGTCGGCTTTTTCTCCCGTCTCCAGCGGAGGCGGAGGCGGGTTTTTCGTTGATGGTTCGTTGGGTTGTCATTTTTGCCCATGTGTCAGGCGATCGCCGGTGCGGGTGGCGACCTTGATGTGTGTTTGATCAGGCGTCTCAGGTTCTGCACCGTTGCCGTCAGCAGGAACTCGTCCCTGGCGCCGTTTGGGCCGCGCAACCTAAGCCTCGTCATTGCCAGGTTGCGCTTCGCTTCCCCGAACAATCTCTCGATCTTTTTGCGGTCGCGGGCGGACTGGTTATAGGCCTCGCTGCCATTCAAGGAGCGGGCGTGATCGCGGGCGGCTTCGTTGATATCGCGAGGGATTTTTCGGGACGGTGCGCGCGGGCAGCATCTGGGCTTCAACGGACATGGATCGCAGTCGCGCTTCGACGATCTGTACAGGAGCGTCTTGCCGTCATGAACCGTGCCGGTGGTCCTGAGCGTCTTGCCTTCGGGGCAGACATAGACGTCGCGGTCTTTATCGAAGGCGAAGTCGCCGCGCGAGAGGGTGCCGTCGTCACGCCTGCCCTTGTCCCAGACGGGGATGTGGGGCTCGATCCGGTGTTCCCTGAGCCAGCCGAGCATCTTGCCGGTGCCGTAGGCGACATCCCCGGCGATGCGCCCCGGCTTGAGATCGAAGGTCCTGGATGTACGTTCAATCATGGTCTCCGTCGCTTCGACTTCCCGCGATATGCGCGTCGGGGTTGCCTCGACATCGACGATGACTGCGTTTTCCATATCGATCAGATAGTTGAGACTATAGCCGAACATGACCTTGTTGCGCCCGCGCGTCGTCCAGGCAGCGGACGGATCGGTCGGCGACAAGGCCTTGGGCTTTTGGCGTGGGTTGATTGGTGAGGGTTCGCCATCCAGGGCTTCCAGATATTCCCTGATCGGGCGTCTGGCCTGCTGTTCATCCGTCCAGTCGATCTCCGACCCTTCGACCCGAACGAAGCGGCTGGCATCGGCCTCGATGACACTGGCATCGACGGCGAAGCCCTCGCCACCGACCAGTCCGGCTTCCACGCATCGGCGCACCACGTTCTCGAACACGGAACGCAGAATGTCGCTATCACGGAACCGTCCGTGCCGATTGACTGAGAAGGTCGAATGATCCGGCACCGCATCCTCAAGCCCGAGGCGACAGAACCACCTGTAAGCCAGATTAAGTTCAACCTCCTGACACAGCCGCCGTTCCGAGCGGATCGAATAGCAGTAACCGACCAGCAGCATTCTGATCATCAGTTCCGGATCGACCGAAGGACGGCCCGTATGGCTATAAAACGGCGCAAGCTCGGCACGCAGCCAAGCCAGGTCAAGGACGGCATCGAGCCGGCGCAACAAGTGATCGTTCGGAACCCGGTCTTCGAGATCGAACGCATAAAACAGACGGTCCTGCAGACCAACCCGATTGCCCAGCATCCGCGTTCCCCTTGCCCAATATCAGAAGACAGGGAATCACGCCGGGTAGACCGGTTCAACGGAGTTTTTCAACAGCCTCAGCCAG
>CALAHL010000078.1 GCA_937891725.1 uncultured Rhodospirillaceae bacterium
CGTCGAGCGACAGATACCGCTCGTCATCGGGCCGGTTGAACCATTCGGACGACACTCGCCCGTTCCGCTCACCCCGGCTAACATCCACCTTCCAGCCGCCAGCCCGCGTCGGCCGCACCGGATCCAGAACTTCCACAACGCCCATCGGTTATCTCCCGTGACAGGTGCCGGGAGCCACTCTCCCGAGCCTTAACCCGTCACCAGGAGACCGGCACTCCTCTCACTCTGGTAGACGAGAAGGGCGGAGGCTGTGTAAAAACCCCAATATGTGCTATACTTTCGTGGGGTTGGGAGGCTTTGCATGGCGGGTTTCATCGAGGGTGTCAGCCGGGATCAGATCACACTTTTGCCTGATCGGCTGGATGACTGGGTCGCGGAAGACAACCTAGTTCGTGTTGTAGATATTTTCGTTGATGAACTCGATCTGGCGGGACTTGGTTTCGATCGCCATGCCGCCGCGCGGACCGGTCGTCCCGGTTACCACCCTGCGGTCCTGTTGAAGCTGTTCATCTATGGCTACCTAAACCGGATCCCGTCCAGCCGTCGGCTGGAGCGGGAGGCAGGGCGCAATGTTGAACTGATGTGGCTTACCGGCCGACTTGTGCCGGATCACAAGACCATCGCGGACTTCCGGCGTGGCAACGGCGCTGCCATCCGCCGGACTTGCGCGCAATTCGTTGAGCTTTGCCGCCAGATTGGTGTTCTGAAGGGGGATACGGTCGCGGTTGATGGGAGCAAGTTCAAGGCGGTTAACAATCGGGATCGCAACTTCAGCAAAGGCAAGATCGCAAGCCGCCTCGCACATTTGGAGGCCGAAGTCGGGCGCTATATTGAAGAGGCAGAACGCATCGACCGCCAAGAGACGGGTGAGACCCGCGCTGAACGTGCCGCTCATCTGACGGGACGCTATAACGGCATCCGGCGCGAGATCGAACGCCTTCTGGCGATGGAGAAAACCTTGACCGATGCACCAGACGGCCAGATATCCCTCACCGACCCTGATGCCCGCGCCATGGCAACCCGAGCGCAGCACAGCGGACATGTCGGCTATAATGTTCAAAGCGTTGTCGACGCGGAGACCCACCTGATCGTCACCCACGAAGTCACGAACCAAGGTCATGACCGGGATCTGCTGACCCGGATGGGAAAGCAGGCCAAGGACGTGTTGGGTCGGAAGGGACTGAACCTTCTCGCCGACAAGGGCTACT
>CALAHL010000079.1 GCA_937891725.1 uncultured Rhodospirillaceae bacterium
CTGCTGGATCTTGCCCAAGATCACGGCCACGGTCTGCGGGTATTCGTTTTTCAGGTAGTTCGCCAGAACCTGCTCGTTAACATTGGCGAGCTTGTCCCACATGGTCCGTCCGGCAGGCCCCCGGATCTCCTCCATGATCTCGCCGACCCGCTCCTCGCCAAGAGCTTTGGCCAGCAGACGTTCGGTGCTGTCGAGGGTGCCGACCAGCGAGCCGGTGGAAGAGACCTGCTCGGCGAATTCGACGAACAGCCGCTCGACGATGTTCGACGACACGGTGCCGAGGCTGGCCATCACCTGGGAGATCTCCTTGATCTCCTCGTCATCCATCTGCCCAAGCAGCTTGGCGGCCTGATCCTCGCCCAGCGACATCAGCAGGATCGCGGCCTTTTCCGGCCCGGTGATGCTGCGATAGTCTTCACGGACACGCATGCCCATAGCCCGCCTCCCGTAGCGCAAAATTAGACGAATCGACTATACCCGAATCGGCGGCTTCCCGACAGAGTTGCAGTGAGCCGCTATCTCAATTCGTTCAAACGCCGGTCGTCCTGCCAACGTGTTTCACGGGAAACGGACAGTGCCTGACGGATATCGGTGTCCGCATATAGTTGGATCTCGGCCAGCACACCCGCAAGCGTGCCGCCGAAATCGGTGATGTTCCGCCGCCACAGTGCGTTGAGCACCTGAGCCTCGCCCTGGAGGGTCACCGCGCGCGGTGAGGAGACGTAGCCGATCGCGGAATCCTGCAGCGCGCGATCGATGTCCACCCCGGTATAGGGCGTCCGGCGCAGGGACGGGCCGCCCAAACTGCCGTCGCACAACGCATAGTGCCAACGCGGATCCTTGAAAACCGGCCGCAGCGCCTGCCGCTTGATCCCGTTCAGCGAGATCGGACGCCCGCCGATCCGCAACAGCGTCGCCTCCGACGGCCCGGACGAGAACAGCCCGAGATCGATCTGGTCCGGGCTGGAGACGATCACGTGGTCCAGCACCAGCCGCACGACCAGCGCGTTGTGCAGGTTGATCCAGAACGCCAGCTGCTCGGACCGGTCCAGCCGCGCCGTGTCGGTCGAGGCGAGCGCCTTGAGATAGCCGTCCAGCAGTTCCCTGTCTGTATAGGGCACCGTGGCGTAGCCGACCCGGGTGATCCCATCCGCTCCCTCGACCGTGTGGCGCCCTAGGAACAGCTCCCAGGCCCGGTGATCGACGGCAACAGCCGATCCAACATTGTGGGCAGCCCAGTCCTTGGGGCGCGCCGAGAGCGTGCAAGCCGACACACCCGCCCCGGCCAGTCCTGCGACCAGCGCCCGCCGTCCTATGTCCGTCGTCCGATCCATGACCCCAATCTCTCGCATCTGCGCTTGGGACGCCATGGTGTCTTTCCAGGTCAAACCGCGCGCTTTGATTGACGGCGATCCGATGGCCCCGCTACATGAGCCGCCCCAATCGGAGTCAGCTCCCGTGTCCACAATCCTGCTTGCCGTTGTCCCCCTGTTCGCCGCCATCGTGGCCGGCTTTCTGGCGGGCAAGGCCAAGATGCTGGATGAGACCGCCGTGCGCGGGCTGAACCGGTTCGTGTTCACCTTCGCCATGCCGCCGATGCTGTTCCGCCTGATGGCGACGACTAATGTGGTCGAGATCGGGGAATGGCGTCTGATCGCCGGATATTTCTATGCCGAGGTACTGATCTTCCTGGCGGGCGCGGTGCTGGGCGGGGTGCTGTTCCGGCAGAAATTCGCGTCGATGACGATGCAGGGGTTCGGCGGCTCGTTCTCGAACGGGGTGCTGCTCGCCCTGCCGCTGCTGATCGGGCTTTATGGCCCTAAAGGTGCGGTTGCGGCCGTGCTGCTGTTCACCCTCGACGTGGTGCTGTTCAGTCTGGTGACCATGTTGCTGGAGGCCAGCCGCGGGGACGGCAAGTCCGGCGGCGGGCTGCGGGCGGTCCGCACCACCCTGCGCGCCATGGCAAGCAATCCGATCCTGATGAGCACCCTGCTCGGCATCCTGTTCGGGCTGTCCGGGCTGCAACTTCCGGAACTGCTGGACAAGACCTTCGGCTTCATCGGACAGGCGGGAGCGCCGGCCGCCCTGTTCGGGCTGGGCGCCACGCTGGCCTATCGGCGCATCCAGGGCAGTCTGGGATCGGCCGGCATGATGGCCGGATTCAAGCTGTTCCTGCACCCGGCCCTGACCTTCGCGGTGCTGACGTTCCTGGTGCCGGTGGAACCGTTCTGGATCCATGCGGCGGTGATCTTCGCGGCCTGTCCCGTCGGTGCCAATGTCTATGTCTTCGCCCAGCACTATCAGGTCTCGGTGACTGCCGCCTCGGCCGCCATCTTCTTCTCGACGGCTCTCAGCATGATCACCATCACCACGCTGCTGCTGCTCTATCCGCCGGTGCCGCTTTAGCCATGGCGCGACGACGGGGAACCAGGCGCACCACAAGCCTCTGGCGCGGTCGGGCCGGCAAGGTCGGACGGTATTCGGTTCTGGTGGTCGCGGTGATCGCCGCGATCGGACAGCTCCGCCAGTCCGAGATTTTCTACCCGGTGGCGGTGCCCTTCGACCGCGCGCTCTATAGCCATTGGGCGGATGACGACGGCGATTGCCAGGACACACGGCAGGAGGTTCTGATCGCCGAAAGCCTGGTGCCACCTAAGCTGGACGCCCGCGGGTGCACAGTAGTGTCCGGAGACTGGTTCGATCCGTTCACCGGGCACACCCTCACGAACCCCAAGCTGCTCGACGTCGACCATCGGGTGCCATTGGCCGAAGCCCATCGCTCCGGCGCCGATCGCTGGAGCGCGGACCGACGCGCAGCCTTCGCCAACGATCTGTCGCACCCGGACACCCTGATTGCGGTCGACCGCAGCGCCAACCGCTCGAAAAGCGATGGCGATCCGCTGTCCTGGATGCCGCCGAACTGGATGTCTCGATGCGCCTATCTGCTGCGCTGGTGGGCGACCAAGCAGCGCTGGGCGCTTGCCGAGGACCTGCTGGAGGGCTGGTATATCGACGCTCATCTGGGTCTGTGCCGGCTGATCGGCGCGAACCAAGATCCCCTGGTGGAGTAGCCAACCCTCTGGTCTTGCGCACGGGTTCGGGCTAGGACAATCAGGCGGTCGACACGACCGATCCCCCTGCCTGTCCTGCCCTGGAGTTCCCATGTCCCAATTCGACTTCGACACAGAAATCAATCGCGAAAGCACCGATTCCGTGAAGTGGGAGTTCCACGTTCACTCGGGCAAGGCGGAATACTGGGACGACACCAAGGCGGAGCGCGGCGCCGACCGGGTGCTCGCCATGTGGGTCGCCGATATGGATTTCCGCTGTCCGGAGCCGGTGATCGACGCGCTGCGGAGCCGGGTCGAGCACGGGTTGTTCGGATACTCCGCCAAGGGCCAGGCTTATGAGGACGCGGTCTGCGGATGGTTCGCCCGACGCCAGAACTGGGCCGTCAAACCGGAATGGCTGAGCCCGATCCCCGGCGTGGTGCCGGCGCTGAACGTTGCCGTTCGCGCCTTCACGCAACCCGGTGACAAGGTGATCGTGCAGCGGCCGGTCTACTACCCGTTCTTCCGGGTCAGCAAGAACAACGGCTGCGAGATCGTCTCGAACGGGCTGATCTATCAGGATGGGCGCTATTCGATCGATTTCGACGATCTGGAGCAGAAGGCGGCCGACCCGAAAGCCAAGATGCTGATCCTGTGTTCCCCGCACAATCCGATCGGCCGGGTCTGGACGGCGGAGGAACTGACCCGGATCGCGGAGATCTGCGCGCGCAACAGGGTGATCGTGATCGCCGACGAGATCCACGGCGATCTGATCATGCCGGGCGAGACCTTCGTGCCGTTCGCCACCCTGGGCGAGGCGGCGGAACAGAACTGCGTGGTCTGCACCGCCCCCAGCAAGACCTTCAATCTGGCCGGGATGCACACCTCCAACCTGTTCATCCCGAACCCGGAGTTGCGGGATCGCTTCACCACCGCCCAGGCCGCTCAGTCCCTGCCGGGAATGAACCCGTTCGGCATCACCGCGACCATCGCGGCCTATAACGAAGGTGAGCCCTGGCTGGATGCGGTCATGGCTTACATCACGGACAACGCCAAACTGGTGATGGACACCTTCGCCACCCAGGAGCCTCGGGTCAGGCCGATCATGCCGCAAGGCACCTATCTGCAATGGCTCGACTGCCGGGCCTTGGGCCTGGGCAAGGATGCGCTGGAAGATCTGATGATCAACAAGGCCAAGGTCTATTTCGACGAGGGCTATATCTTCGGCGACGAAGCCATCGGCTTCGAACGCATCAACATCGCCTGCCCCCGCCCGCTGCTGAAACGGGCCCTGGACCGGATGATCGCCGCGATGAAGACGGTCTGAGGGCAATCCGTCTCGCGCGCCGATCTGGTTGGCGGGGCAACAGACTTCAAGTGTCATGGAACGGTCGCGCTTGTGACCGCACTTGCGGTAAGCTTACGGGCCAGTTGCGCAACCCCAGCCGAGACCCTCGATGACCCAGCCCGACTCCCCGTCGCTCGGACGGTTCGCCGACCTCCCCCGCGTCCGTCACGGCCATCTGCCGACCGCGATCGAGGAGATGCCGAATCTGGCAAAGGCGCTGATGCCGGAGGGCGGTCCCCGGCTGCTGGTGAAGCGCGACGACTGCACCGGCGCGGGGTTCGGCGGCAACAAGGTCCGCCAGCTGGAATTCTATCTGGGGGCTGCGGTCGAGGCCGGGGCCGATACCGTGCTGATCACAAGTGCGGTGCAGTCCAATTTCATGCGGACCTGTGCGGCCATGTGCGCAAGGCTCGGCCTGAAAGCCCATCTTCAGATGGAAGAGCGGGTGGCGAAGAACAACCCGCTCTACCGCAGCAACGGCAATGTGCTGCTGGACAAGATCGTCGGGGCCGAGTTGCACACCTTCCCGGAGGGCGAGGATGAGGCCGCCGCGGATCGGGCGCTCGAGGATTTGGCGGACAGAGTCCGGACACAGGGCGGCCGTCCGTATGTCATTCACCTGTCCCCCGCCTACCCGCCGGTCGGTGCGGTCGGCTATGTCGAATGCGCGCGGGAGCTTCTGGCCCAATTGGCCGAACGCGGGGAGACCGTCGACCGGATCTTCGTCGGCAGCGGCAGCTCGGCGACCCATACCGGCCTGCTCTGGGGCTTGCGGGCTCTGGGCTCGGAGATCCGGGTGACCGGTGTCTGCGTGCGGCGGGATGCCACCCAACAGCACGCACGGGTGACGGCGAACCTGGCGAACCTGTCCGCCCACCTCGCGCATCAGCCCGAATTCTCGGACGACGATGTGGAGACCACCGATATCAGCTTCGGCACCGGCTACGGGCGGATGAACGAGCAGACCCGCGAGGCGATTGCCCTGGCCGGGCGCTGCGAGGGGCTGTTCGTCGATCCGGTCTATACCGGCAAGGTGCTGGCCGGAATGATCGCCATCCTGCGCGCGGGGGAAATGGCAGAGGGCGAGACGGCGCTGTTCCTGCACACCGGCGGGGCGCCCGCCCTGTTCGCCTATGGCGACGAGGTGCTGGAGGAAGCGTAGCGGGACGCTCACGCGCTTGTGGCTCGCGCGTGATCGGACGGTGTCCCATCCTTGGGATACACCAGCGCTCAAGGAGGCCCGCCATGCTCAACCGCCGCCATTTCCTCAGAGCCGCACTTGCGAGTGGTTTGGTCCCTGCGATCGGTGGAGCAGCCCGAGCCGCCAAACCCGCCGGGCATCCGGTGGTGGTCGAGCTGTTCACCAGCCAGGGCTGCAGCTCCTGCCCGCCCGCCGATGCGTTTCTGGGGGAGCTGAGCGGACGCGTCGATGTGATCACCCTCGGCTATCACGTGGACTACTGGGATTATATCGGCTGGCCCGATCCGTTCGCCGACCCGCTGTTCACCAGCCGACAGCGGCTCTACGCCTCGGCACTCGGCAACCGCACGATCTACACCCCACAGATGGTGCTCGACGGAACTCTCGATCAAGTCGGCTCCCGCCGCTTCGAGGTCGAAGCGGCGATCGACCGATTGCTCACGGCGAACCCCGCAGACCGGATCTCGGTGCCGATCACCCTCTCCCGCCTCTCGGACGGCAGCATCGGCGCAGCCCTGCCGACCGCCGATGTCCCAGCGGGTTCGACCGTGCTGATGGCGGCCTCGACCTCCCGACACGTGACCGAGATCAGGCGCGGCGAGAATGCCGGCTGGACCCTGACGAACTACGACGTGGTCCGGCGACTGGCCAAAGTCGGCGACTACTCCGGGCGCGCGGTCGATTGGGCCATTGCACCCGAGAGCTTCCCGAAAGGCACGGACCGCCTTGCCGTCTGGCTGCAGGCGGCCGGGAATGGCCCCATTATGGGCGCCGCCAAGCTGGATCTGCCGGTCGTCGGCTGACACTCTCACGGGACCATTCCACCAGCCTGTCGGATCCCGTCCCATGAGCTTGAGCTTCCAGACCGTCGATGTGTTCACCGATACCGCATTCGGCGGCAATCCGCTTGCCGTGGTCTTCGGTGGCGAAGACCTGTCCGATGACCGGATGTTCGCGATCGCGCGCGAGTTCAACTATTCGGAAACCACCTTCGTGCTGCCGCCGAAGGATCCGGGTCATACCGCGCATGTCCGCATCTTCACGACGGCGGGCGAGGTTCCGTTCGCCGGCCATCCGAATGTCGGCACCGCGACCGTGATCGCCTGGCGCGGGGAACTGTTCGGAAAGCCTGTCCGCGATCACGTGACGTTCGAGGAAGCCGCCGGATTGGTGCCGATCGCCATCCTGATCGAGGAGGGCGAAACGGTTGGCGCGACCCTTACGGCCCCGAAGCCCTACTCGACGGCGGGAGCGGTGGATGTGACCGAGGTGGCGGCCTGTATCGGCCTGCGCCCCGAGGATATCCGGACCGACAACCACCCGCCGCTGATCGGGTCGGTCGGCCTGCCGTTCGTGCTGGCCGAACTGACGGGCCGCGCCGCACTCGAGAAGACCCGGGCGGTCCGGCCCGCGTTCGAGACTTCTCCGGCAATCGCACCCACCGGCGCCATCCATTGCTATGTGCGGACGGAGACGGGCGACGAGGTCGATCTCCGCAGCCGCATGTTCGCCCCGGCCCATGGCGCCGACGAGGACCCCGCGACCGGAAGCGCGAACTGCGCGCTGATCGGACAACTGGCCGCCATAGAACCGTGCAGCGGCACCTTGCGGAAACGTATCGCCCAGGGCGTCGAGATGGGCCGCCCAAGCCTGCTTCTGGCCGAAGCCGACCACGACAACGGACAGGTCCCGACCGTCCGGATCGGCGGTCGCTGCGTGGCGATGATGCGGGGAGAAATTCTGGTTTAACGCGCCACCGGCACCGCCACCTCGTTGCGGCGCAGCCAGGGAATCGAGAACGGCGGGTCGTAGAACATCTCGACCGGTGCGCCGGTCGCATGCCAGCCAGAGCGTTCGACCACAACCGCCAGCTTGCGCTTCTGCTCCCTGAGAATGGTTTCGTTCCAGAACCCGGAGAACTGCAGGACCGCAAGCTCGCTCGCCGGCAGGACCTCGAGGGTCACCCTCGGGTCGGTCGGCACGGGGGCGGTCTCGGCGGTGTATTTGGCCGGGAAGAAGAACCGCATGCGGAACGCGCCGCCCGAGCGATCGGTTTCCACCGGCACCGTCATGTCGATCTTCTCGCCATCCTGCGTCGATTGGACGGGCACGGTCATCGCGAACTTCTCC
>CALAHL010000080.1 GCA_937891725.1 uncultured Rhodospirillaceae bacterium
TCGAGCACCGCGGGATGCGCCGCCGCCTCGCGCAGCTGCAGATACTGCGAGATGAACTCCAGGTCCAACAGGCCGCCCCGCCAGTGCTTGACCTCCCAGGGGCTGACCGATTTGTGGGTCTCGGCGGTCCGGGCCCGCATCTCGGCGATATCCTTGCGCAACACCTCCGGATCCCACGTTCGGGTCAGGATCGCGCTGACACTCTCCTCAATGCGCGCCTTCAAGTCGGGAGACGCCCGGATCACCCGTGCCCGGGTCAGCGCCATGCGTTCCCAGGTCCAGGCGTCCTGATCGTGATACTTCTCAAAGCCCTCAAGACTGATCGAAACCGGCCCCTTGTTGCCGGTCGGACGCAGCCGCATGTCGATCTCGTAGAGCGCGCCCTCGGCGGTCTTGGCGGAAAGGCCCGAGATCACCCGTTGACCCAAGCGGATCATATAGGCCGACGTCATCAGCGGCTTCTTGCCGTCGGATTCAGCGTCGAGCGGCGTGTCGTAAATGAAGACAAGATCGAGATCCGAGCCGTGGGTCAGTTCCTGCCCGCCGTATTTTCCGAGCGCCAGGACCGCGAACGCCGGACCGTCCGTCCCCGGCATCCGTCCGTGCACGCGGGCGAAGTCACGCTCCACCCATGGCAGCAATGCCCGGATGGTGGCATCCGCGATGTCCGAATAGACGGCCCCCGCCCGGTCGGCATCCAAATAGGCCTCGATGATCTGCACGCCGACCTGAAACCGGCGATCGGCGGTCCACCGTCGGGTCACGTCCAGGGCGAGTTCGTAGTCCTCCACCGCAGCGAGATGCCGTTCCAACTCCGCCGTCAGGGTATCGACATCCGGCAAGGCTTCCAGCGCATCATGGGTCAGGACGCCCTCGAACAGGGCCGGCTCCCGGCCCAATTGGGCCGCCAGGGTCGGCGCCATCCCGAAGATTGCCGCCATGGTGTCGATCAGCTTGGGATTGGCATGCATCAGGCTGAAGAGCTGGACGCCGGACGGCAGGGCCCCGAGGAACTGGTCCAACCGGCGGAACGCCTGGTCCGGTTGCGGCATCCGTCCGATGGTCGCCAGCAGGGTCGGGATCAGCTCGGTCAGGAGCTGACGGGCGCGCTCGCTCCGGGTGGCGCGGCTGCGGCCCCGGTGCCATCCCCGCACGGTTTCGGCCACCACCGAGGGCTCCTGGAACCCAAGTTCGGACAAGGTCGCAATGGTTTCCGGATCGTCTTCGCTGCCGGTGAACACCAGGCTGCCGGCATCACTGAAGGGCACGGACAAGGCGGGCGCCTCCTCGAACAGATCGTGATAGTGCTGAGCGACGGTGTGCAGATGATGGGCCAGGTCGATGCGGAAATCACGTCCGTCCGCGAAGCCGAGGAAGGCCGCGAACGCATCCAGTTCTGCCGGGTCCTCCGGCAGGATCTGGGTTTGCTTATCGTCGACCATCTGCAGACGATGCTCGACCTTGCGCAGGAACCGGTAGCCCAGGCGCATCTCGTCGGCAACCTCCTGCCGCACGCGCCCGGCCGAGACCAGGGCCTGGAGCGCCGGCTCCGTGCCCCGTTCCCGCAGACGCGCGTCCCGGCCGCCCCAGATCAGCTGCTGGGTCTGGGCGAAGAACA
>CALAHL010000081.1 GCA_937891725.1 uncultured Rhodospirillaceae bacterium
CCCGCCCATCGACAATCCGGCGACGAACCGCCTCTGCCTCGCGCCTCCCACCGCCAAACGGTGCTCCGCGGAGGGAATGAAATCTTGGGTGAGTGCTGTCTGCCAGTTCCCGTGACGACCGACCTGCCCGCCATCCACATACCAGGAGTTTCCGACACCGGGCATCACGATCGCCATCGGTCGCGCCTCCGGTTCGGCGAAAACGCTGTCGGCTGTCTCCGCCGTCTGCCCGGCGTCGAGCCAGTCGCGCTGGCCGCCTCCGTATCCGTGCAGCAGGTACAGCACCGGCATACCCGGCTCAAATGCATCCGGAAGATAGATCACGGCCGGAATATCCGCTTCCAAGGTTGGGCTTGGGACCGAGATCTCCTCGAGTGTCCCGGCCGGCGCCGCTCTGCTGAGAGCGAACAGAGCGAAGGCGGCGCAGACCAGAGACAGGAACAGCCGGATCATTCCGCTGGCTGAACCTTGTGGCCACCGTCTGAGAACCGATCGGAGGCCCGCGAAACCGGGGTTTTCTGTCCTGGGGCGCTGGATTTCCATGGCTGTCTTTTCAACAGGGTGCACCAATAGGCGAAGCCGATCAGGATCATCATCCCGCTGAGATTGACCAGTGCGAAGGTCGCACCATTGCGTCCGATCTGGTCGAGCACCATCCCGCCCACCTGGGCCAGCCCCATGGACAGAAGAAAAACCGCCAGCGAGTTCTGGCCGACGGTGATGATCGGGCGCGCCCAATCCTGCAGCAGATATCGCTCCCGCCCTTTCACCACAGCGATGGCGAGATAGGCCAGCGCCAGGAAGTGGAGGAAGCGCAGCGGGCCGAAATAGGTCTTGTTCTGCAAATCCCAGATCAGAACCCGAAAGGATTTGAGGACCTCAAAATGCTGAGCAACAGACCAAGTCGCCGCCGGAATGCTGACGATCACGAACACGGCCGCGGCGATAAAAAACGGACGCCGGACGGGGGGCGGCTTGATCCACCCCATCGAGAGCGAAAACCCGGTGAAGAACAGCAGCTGCCAGGTGAATGGATTGAAGAACCATTCCCGGTCGGAATGCCACTCCGCCGGCAGATGAAGACCGAAGACCCAGGATGCGACGTAAAGGACCACACTGAACCCTATTGCCAGAAACGGGTTGATCCGCGCCAGCCCCATCATGATCGGAATTAGCATCAACGCGCCGATGTACATCGGGAGGATGTCGAAATAATTCGGCACATATGTCAGGGTGAAAAGACCTGCCAAACCCTGCGCCGTGTTCTCGAGGAACCAACGGAGATTGAGCTGGTCCACATAACTCATGTCCGACTTCACCATCAGCATGTCGATGGCGATCACCAGGGTCGTGATGAACACGAACATGCAGATATGGGCTGCATAAATCTGCCAAGCCCGATGCAAAATCCGGATCGCTCCATACCAGAAGCTCGCCTTGACGAACGTGCCGCCAAAGGCGATCGCGGCCGCGAAACCGGAGCAGAAAACAAACATCTCGGTCGCGTCCGACCAGCCGAACCGTGCCGGAATGTAAAGCGTCCAGAGGTTCGACGGCACATGCGCGACGAAGATGATCAGCATTGCGATACCGCGGAAAAAATCCAGGCGAGGGTCCCGCACCTTCGCCGTTGTCGCCTTACTGAAAAGGGCTGTACCGCCCGTCATGCGTCGCCTCCGAATCCTGGACTCTCACGTCCGATTCCGGAGGTGAGACAAACGCCACTGTACAAATCGTCTGCCGTCTCGGCCAATCAACTCCCGTCACGCTTCATCGCGCAGACGTGAGACATCAGCTCCAGCGCACCTGATCCGAGGCCAGCAGGGCGCGAATGTGATCCGGGGTGGTCAATCCGCCCTTCACCTTGGCCTCAAGTTCGGTCTCGGCTGCCCGAACCCGTTGCAGCTTCTCGAACACAGCCTCCGCCTGATCCATCGGGATGATCACGATGCCGTCCCGGTCGCCGACCACGATATCGCCGGTCGACACGGGATATCCGCCGCACAGGATCGGCATGCCGATCTCTCCCGGCCCGACGGAGGCGGGGGAGTTCGGCGTCACGCCTGTATGGAAAATCGGAAGTCCGACCGCTTCGACTCCGTCCTGGTCTCGGATCGTACCGTCCGTCACCAAACCGGCCGCACCTGCATTCTTGAGCATTCCGGCCAGCAGATCGCCGGTCAGCGCGGCAGCGCCGAACCCGTCTGTCGAGCATACGACCACGTCTCCACGTTGTACCAACGCCGTCGCCGCCAGCAGGGCCAAGTTGTCGGCCGGGTAGCAGTGTACGGTCAAGGCCGGGCCGCAGATCGTCGCCAGATCGGCCTGTTGCGGTTTTATCGCGGGGATGAGCGCGCCGCGTCCGTTCATGCAGTCGACCAGGTGGCCGGTCATGGTACCCCGGAACAGGTCGAGCAGCTCCGGTGACGGACGTGGCGTGTCACGTTTGACGGTCAGGGTGGCTACGGCTTCGATCATCGGTTTCCTCCATTCAGAAGGGTCATCTTGAGTCGGGCTTCAGCGCCGGTTTTTCTGTGAGTCAGACCCTCAGGCTTTCATGTGATCAGATATTTTCACGATCCTGTCATTCCAAAGTTGCGCGCCTGGATATCATGGAATGCGCGTCTAAATATCGCCATAAGCGCAAGGCTAACTTGCGTGATGGACGTATTGGGGGACGGTCCTGAGCGACACGTGCGGTGTACCAGCGGGCAAATGGCCCTGAGGGTCCCGGAACAGGGGAATTTTTCTAATGTCGGTTTTCGATACAGACGCCGAAGCTCATGCGGCGACGTCCTTCAATAAACTCCGTTCGATCTCAAATGCTGCCTTGATCGAAGAGCGCGCGGCACGGCGCCGGGCGGTTCGCAGGCTTCCCCTGCGCCGCACGGTTATGGCGGTGCTGGTAACAGTCTCGACCCTCGGCCTGGTTTTCTGGATGGGCCGCCTGTTGGGTGCGGACGGTGTGAATGTCTGGGATATTGCGCTGCTGGTCTGTTTTGCCGGCACTTTGCCTTGGGTCGTGATCGGCCTGTGGAATTCGGTGATCGGCGCAACTTTGCTGCGGTTCGATCCTGAATGGCGTCGGAACGTGCTGCCGATCCGCGGGCTGAAGGACGTGAGTTCACCGATCCGGGCGCGCACCGCGATCGTCATGCCGATCTATAAAGAACAGCCGGATCGGGTGGTCCGCCATCTGGCGGCGGTCGAGGCCTCTGTCCGAGAAACCGGTCAGGATTCCGGGATCGAATACTTCCTGCTGTCGGATACGCAGGATCCGGAGGTCTATGAGCAGGAACAGATGCATTTCGAGCTGTGGCGCGGCCGGTTGGCGAACCCGTCTCGGGTGCACTACCGCCGCCGGACCGATAACCGCCGTCAGAAGGTCGGGAATATCGAGGATTTCTGCGCGCGCTGGGGGGACGGATTCAAGTACATGCTGGTCCTGGACGCGGACAGTGTGATGAGCGGAGACAAGGTCCTGCATATGATCCGGGCCATGGAGGCCAATCCGAAGCTCGGTATCCTGCAAAGTCTGGTCGTCGGCATGCCCGCCACCAGCGGGTTCGGGCGGATCTTCCAGTTCGGCATGCGCCATGGGATGCGCGCATATACCACCGGCAGCGCCTGGTGGCAGGGGGATGCGGGACCCTATTGGGGCCATAACGCAATCCTGCGCCTCAAGCCGTTTCGGGATCATTGCACGTTGCCGCGCCTGCAGGGTGAGGGACCTCTGGGCGGCGAAATCCTCAGCCATGATCAGGTCGAGGCGGCCCTGATGCGCTCTGCCGGATACCATGTTCGGGTCGACCCTATGGAGGGCGGCTCTTATGAAGAGAATCCGCCCACCGTGCTCGATTTCATCAAGCGGGATCTGCGCTGGTGCCAAGGCAACATGCAGTATCTGGGTCTGCTGCACTGGTCCTGCTGGAAACCGATGGGTCGGCTTCAGCTGATCCTGGCGGTGCTGATGTACCTCTCCGCACCCCTGTGGCTTGGCTTCGTGCTGCTCAGCATCACGCGGATCGTGGTCACCAGCTTCGCGCCGGGTTTGGAGCTGGCAATTGCGCCTGCGGTCGTCGAACGGGTTGGCGCCTTCGAAGGGATCGGCTTGTTCGCGACCATGATGACAATCGTGTTCGCGCCGAAGATCTTCGGCATGCTCGAAGCGCTGCTCTCGAAGGCGAAGCGGCATGACTACGGCGGCGGCTGGCGTCTGCTGATGAGCGGTTTTGTCGAAATTGTGTTCGGGACCCTGCTTGCGCCGATCATGGCGGTCGCGCAGACAGTGTTTATCGCGGGCCTCGTCCTCGGGCGGAAGCTGACATGGGCCGGGCAGGTTCGGGATGTGCGCCGTGTCAGTCTTGGAGAAGCCGTGCGCGGGCTCTGGCCGCAGAGTCTGATTGGGGTGTCGATGGTGGCGGCACTTGCGGTGTTCGCCCCTGGCGCGTTGCCGTGGGCGGGGCCGATGGTGATCGCGCTCGGACTGGCGATCCCGTTCGCCGTGCTCAGTGCGCATCCTGCGTTCGGGCGGTTCTCACAGCGCATTCAACTGTGCATGACGCCGGAAGAGGTGCGTCCCAGCCCGATCATCCAGGCGGTGACGGCGGATGCGACGGGATCGAGCTCGGATCTGTTGGCCATTGCGGAAGCGCGCCACAGGTTGCAAGAGACGCTCGCGGCTTGACGCGGCGCGCGTCCAAGCGTTGCATTCGGCCATGACAATACGAGTCTGGGAACATCTGACGACGACCGATTTCGACGGTGATCAGCTCGCCGGAGCGATCGCCGTGCTGCCGGTCGCCGCCGTCGAGCAGCACGGTCCGCACCTGCCATTGGGCACGGATGCGATTCTGACCGATGCGGTGTTTGACGCGGCTGCCAGCCGGATCGGCACGGCGGTGCAGGTTATCCGGCTCCCGACCCAGAGGATCGGGCTCAGTCCCGAGCATGTATCGTTTCCCGGCACGCTCAGCCTTTCGGCCGAGACCGTCATCGCGTCCTGGACCGAGATCGGGCGTTCGATCGCACGGGCAGGCGTCCGGCGGCTTGTGATCCTGAACGGGCATGGTGGTCAGGCCGGTCTGGTCGACGTGGTCGCGACCCGACTGCGGGCCGAAGCAGGCCTCTCGGTTCTCCGCTGCACCTATTTTGCGCTGGCCGGGCCGGAGACGGCGCTGCCGGAACGGGAATGGCGCTTCGGATTGCACGGTGGAACCTTGGAGACGTCCCTGATGCTCCATGTGGCGCCGGACCTGGTGCGGATGGATCAGGCGCGGGATTTCTCGAATTCCGGTGAGGCGATGGCGCTGACCAATGCGCGGCTTGAGGCGGAGGGGGCGACCGGACTCGGCTGGATGGCGGAAGACCTGAACGGGCAAGGCGTCACCGGCGATGCCTCGGCGGCGACCGCGGAATTAGGGGCCGAATTGCTCGACCATATCGGCGCCGAGTTGGCCACTCTGATCACCGAATTCGCGCATCATCCTCTGGCCGCAGGCACCCACCGTGGGTGAGGCGTGGCGAGCCTTGGTCGATCGTCGAATGGACGGCGCGGCGGCGCGGATTGAGGACGAGGTGCCGGCCGGCGCCGCCCTGGTGGATCTCGTTCAGGCCATGGCGGACCGGCCGATCGCGATCGGACAGATCGGACAGACCCTGGACGGCCGGATCGCAACCGTGTCCGGGCATTCTCACTATGTGAACGGGGAGGGCGCGCTCGATCATCTGCATCGGTTACGGGCCCTGGTCGATGCCGTCGTGATCGGGGCTGCAACCCTGGCTATGGACGATCCGGCGCTGACCACGCGGCGGGTGCCCGGCCCGAACCCGGTGCGGGTGGTGCTGGACCCGAGCGGCCGGGCCCTGGCGGATCGCAAGCTGTTCACCGACGGTCAGGCGCCGACCCTCGTGGTCGGACCATATGCACCGGGCCACTCCGAACGGCTCGATTGCGGGGCGTCGCCCGGGCGGGTCCTTGCGGCCTTGCGGGAACGGGGCCTGCGGTCAGTCCTGATCGAAGGGGGTCCGCGTACCCTTTCGGCCTTCCTTCAGGCCAATACCCTCGACCGATTGCATTTGCTGGTGGCGCCTAAGATCCTGGGATCGGGGAAGCCGGGAATCCTGCTGCCGGAGGCCGCGACGATGGCCGCCGCTCTGACCCCGCATGTCACCACCTATCGGCTTTCTGAGGATCTGCTGTTCGACTGCCGCTTCACATCGCGGGAAGCATGAGCTGGTCGGCGTGTCCGACGATAAGGTCGGCCTCGCTCTCCCGCCGCCGCAGCGCCCAAGCCGAGACGCGAGAGCGGTCCTCGGGTGCGATCTCTGCCGCCGCTGTGGCCCAGCCATCTACCAAGGCGATCCTCATGTCCCGATCCGCCCTTCCGATTCGCCAGTCGCTGGAGAATGTCGCGAGACCTGGGCCGGCGACATCCTGAAAGGCGCGCGGCGCATCCGGACCCAGGGCCGGACCGAAGCCCTTTTCACCGCGTTGGTGCGTGTTGACCAGATCCCGGACCCAACCGTCCTCGGCATCGTCATCCGACCAGCGGATCCGTCCGTCATAGGTCAGCACCACCAGCAAGGCGGCATTGACCTCTTCAACGCGGCGGACAAGGCGCACCAGCCAATTGCGCGATACAAGGTCGATCAAGGCCGAGGCGGTGACGAGGTCGGCTGTTTCGGGGACAGAGGCTTCCAGATCGACGGCAAGATCGGCGTGTTTGCGTGAGATGTCGGTTGTTTGTGGGGCAGTCCGCAACAGGTCCTCATCGCCATCGACCAGCGTCCAATGCTGTCTGATCGGGAGGCGGGGGGAAAGGTGACGGTGATTGTTTCCGCTGCCGGCTCCGAGATCGATCACCTGCAAGGCGCGGCCGGAGCCGTTGAGCCGAGCGGCGGCAAACCGGGCCAGCCGTTGCTCCAGAACCTCCGCCCGCGCCTCGGTGTCGTACCGTGCCCGCAAGCTCAACCAATCGGCTGAGAAATCGCCCATGATCCGATCTCCTTGATGTGCTCGGCAAAGACGGCACCGGTGGTGGTCCATGTCTGCAAGCCGGACGCCGCCGCGCGCGCGCCGGACGCAAGGCCTGCCAATTTCTCCGGGTCGTTCAGCAGGTCACCAAGTAGATCCCGCAGCGCGTCCCGGTCATCGGGGGGAACCAGCCGTCCGGCACCTTCGGGCACCGCCTCGGGAATGGCGCCCGCCGTGGTGCCCACCACGGGAAGCCCCCAACGGACCGCTTCGCCATAGGCGATGCCGTAGCCTTCATGCCGGCTGGCCAGCACGAACAGGTCGGCATTCCGGTAGGCGATATCCAGTTCGTTCTGGTCGACGGCCCCGCGCAGAGCGATTCTGTCGGACAGGTTCATCATGTCGATCAGCGCCTTCAGGGACGACGCATGTCCGGCGTCTCGCGCCGCGCCGATGATCTCCAGCCGCCAGTCAAGCGCCTTGAGCTCGGCCAGGGCGCCGATCAATACGTCATGGCCCTTTCGAGGGATCAGGGTGCCGACCGACAACAGCCGGACCGGCCCGTGCGGGCGTGGCCGGTGGCGGAAGGCGAGATCCGGAAGATCCTCCACACCGGGGCTGACCGTCCGGATCCGGTCCATCGGAACGGACAGGATCTCCGACACCCGCCGGGCGGTCGTATGGCTCGTGACGAACACCCCGCGGGTGAGCCGTAGTGCCGCTGCTTCCCGCTTGATCCAGCGCGCCCTGCTGTCTCGGCTCAGCGCCGTCTCATCGGCCAGCGGATGGTGGATCAGTCCGACAATGACCAACCGGTCCGTGTGGGGTGCCAGGACAGCCGCCAAGCCTGTGAGTCCAAGCCCGTCGATCACCAGGACTGTGCCGTCCGGAAGCTCGGTGAGCAGATCGGCCACGTGGCGACGCGTGGTGTCATCCGGTTCCGGATACGCCCCCTCCGACACCAGGACACGTGGTTCCAGTCCTGCTGCCCGGCAGCCGGCGATCACATGCTTGTCGTAGACAAATCCCCCGGTGGGGGTGTCGAGCGGTCCCGGCACCAGGAAGGCAAGCCCCCGATCCACTTGGCCATCCACTTACGGCGTACCCTCATACCCGGCGGAGGCCACATGGCTTTCGTTGAACACCACTTTCATCCCGGAGATTTCATCTGCGGGACGGCCCAGTTTGCCGGCGCGGATTTCGGCGGCGAGTTTGTCGAACAGCACCTTTGCGAGGTATTCGGTGGTGGTGTTGATGCCCTTGAATTCCGGCAGATCGTCGAGATTGCGATAGGCCCAAGGCTCCAGCGCCGCCTTGAGGGCGTCGAGTGCCGCGCCGATGTCGATCACCACACCGTTCGGGTCCAGCTCCTCGGCGCGAAACTCCACGTCGACCACATATGTCGCCCCGTGAAGACGTTGGGCCGGGCCGAACAAGGCACCCTGGAAGCTGTGGGCGATCATCACATGGTCGCGAACGGTAACGGTGAACATCTGTATCCTCTCACTTCAGGAATATCGAACCCGATGACAATGGGCGCGCAAGCTCCCGTCTGCCAGGGCCGACAGTGTCGCGGGCAGATCCACGAACGCACTTTCGCCATCGATCAGCACGTCCAGGACCGGATCTCGCAACAGGTCCAGAGCTTTTTCCAGGCGGCGGCGATGGGTCCAGCCGGCCCGCTGTGAGGGGGAGACGGCACCCACCTGGCTGGAGGCGAGGGTCAGGCGCTTTGAATGAAAATCCTCGCCCAGGGGCAGGGTGACGGGACGCGTGCCGAACCAACTTGCCTCTGTGATCCGCGCCTCGAAGGCCGCGATCAAGAGGGCCATGACCAGACCCGACGGCTGGCCGCTGGCGTGGATGATCCGGTCGAAGGTTTTGTCGGGTGGGGGTGAGGTTGCGAAGGCGAGCCCCAGCGCGTCTGCCATAGCGCGCTTTGTCGGGTCGATATCGAGAGCAAGCACTTCTGTCTCCGGCACCGTGCGCGCCAACCAGGCGGCCAGAAGCCCGACCACGCCCAACCCAATGACCGCGACACGGTCGCCCGCCCGGATATCGGAATCCCAGAGGATGTTGAGGGCGGTTTCCATGTTCGCCGCCAAGATGGCCCGAGAGGCGGGTACATCTTCGGGCAAAGGTACCGCCATCGATGCGGGCACCACGAACCGGTCCTGATGCGGATGCAGGCTGAAGACATCGCGGCCGACCAGCGCGGGATCGCCATCGACCACACGTCCGACCGCCATGTAGCCGTATTTCACCGGACCCGGAAACGCACCCACCTGAAACGGGCAGCGCATCAGATCGGCCTGGCTGT
>CALAHL010000082.1 GCA_937891725.1 uncultured Rhodospirillaceae bacterium
GAAGATCTCGGCGAAAACCGGGTTGCCGTTGCGGCCGATATTGTAGCGCTCCCGCACCTCCACCGGCACCTGTCGGCTGCGCTCGGCCTCGATCACGGCGGCGATGTAGTCGGGGTCGTGGAACCGGGCAATCTGCTCCGGGGTGGCACGCGGACTGTCCACATAGCGGTCGTCCTGGAGCCATCCGAGCGCGCGGACCAGATCGACCGCCGGCGTCACCCGTTGGATCGTCAAAGGGTGGGTCCGGCCATAGACCGAATGCCGGTAAATCTCGCTGCCAACGAGAATGGGACGGCGCGGAAAGGCCGCCGGCACCGGAACTTCCCAGGTGCGTCGAACGGCCAGATCCGGAAGGGGCTCGTCTACATCCATATCGACCGAAATGCGGTGTCGGGGACCGGTTTCCAAGCCCCCGACACAAAGATCACGCCAAAGGTCATTTGGCGGCGATGACGCCGATCTCGACCGTGAAGTCCGGACGGGCCAGTTGGGGCGACTCGACACAGGCCCGTGCCGGTGCGCAGCCCTCGGCAACCCAGGCATCCCAGACCGAGTTCATCTCGGCGAAATCGGCCATGGTGTTGATCCAGATCGTGGCCGACAGGACCTTGGTCTTGTCTGTCCCCGCTTCCGCCAGAAGCCCGTCGATCCGGTCCAGGATGTTCTTGGTCTGCTCGGCCACGCTCTTGCCCGGCGCATCCTGGGCAACCTGCCCCGCCAGATAGACGGTCTCGTTGTGAACCACGATCTGGCTCATGCGCGAATTGGTGTGCATACGCTGAATGGTCATTCAGTCTCTCCCTGATGTCGAATTGGCGGCCCGTACGGTGCTCCATTGCGCCGAGGGACCCAGTCGGTATTCTGAGCCGGTAGTGATACCCCGACCGTTGCCAGCAAGCGAGCCAAGCCTATGGATTTCACTCTTTCCCCGGACATTGATGATCTGCGTCTGCGGGTGCGCGCCTTCGTGGCCGAGCATATCGTGCCGCTTGAGTCGGACCGGTCGAACTATGACGCCCATGACAACATCGCGCCGGAACCGCTCGCGCGGATGCGGGCAGAGGTGAAGAAAGCCGGCCTGTGGTCGCCGCAGATGCCGAAGGAGCGTGGTGGTCTGGGGCTCGATCAGGTCGGAATGGCCGCCCTATACGAAGAGATGAACCGCTCGATCTTCGGGCCGGTCTGCTTCAACTGCGCCGCCCCTGACGACGGCAACATGTACATCCTGAACCGGATCGGCACCGAGGCGCAGAAGACTAAATGGCTGCAGCCGATCATCGACGGCGACGTCCGCTCGGCGTTCGTGATGACCGAGCCTTCGCCCGGCTCCGGCTCCGATCCGGGCATGATGCTGACCAAGGCGGAGCCGCACGGCAACGACGCATGGAAGGTCAGCGGCACCAAATGGTTCATCACCGGCGCCGAGGAAGCGACCCATTTCATCCTGATGGCTCGGACCTCGGACGATCCGCGCAAGGGCTTGAGCGCGTTCATGTTCCACAAGGATCAGCCGGGCTGGCGGATCGTCCGCCGGATCCCGATCATGGGTCCGGAAGAACATGGCGGACATTGTGAGATCGAGTTCGACGGGCTTGAGATCAAGGACGAGGACCGGCTTATGGAGGTCGGTGACGGCCTCAAGCTGACCCAGATCCGGCTCGGCACCGCACGGCTGACCCATTGCATGCGCTGGCTGGGACTCGCCAAACGGTCGATGGAGATCGCCATCGACTACGCCGAGACCCGCGAAGGGTTCGGCATCAAGCTGGCGGACCGGGAAAGCGTCCAGACCATGCTGGGAGAGCTGGCTTACAATATCGAGATCGGCCGCCTGCTGGTGATGAAAGCCGCCTGGAAACTGGCTGCAGGAGATTTCGCCCGCAAAGAAGTCTCGATGGCCAAGATCCATGTGGCCGATACGCTGCACGCAGCGGTCGACACCGCGATTCAGATCAACGGCGCCCGCGGTTATTCCCAGGACACGCCGCTTGAATGGATCTACCGTTACGCGCGACAGGCCAAGCTTGTCGACGGCGCTTCGGAAGTGCACAAGATGGTACTGGCGCGGTTCTATCAGAAGGAACGCAGCGATTTCTGGACCTGGGGCGTCTGAGCCGATTTGGGGGCGATGTTGACCGACGAACAGCTGCAGGCGATCGCATCCTGGGCAGCGGGACAGCTGGGCGCGGAGCGGGTCCGGCTCTCGGCACCCGTCAAGATGTCCGGCGGGGCGATCCAGGAGAACTGGGCACTCGATGCGGAGATCAGCGGCGGCCCCTATGCCGGATCGGTGCCGCTGGTGTTGCGGACCGACGCGCCGTCCGGCGTTTCGGTCAGCCATCCGCGCGCCCATGAATTCGCGCTGCTGAAGGCGGCGTTCGGTGCCGGAACCACGGTACCCGAACCCTTGGCGGTCGAGCCGGACGGCGCTGTGACCGGCAAGCCGTTCTATCTGATGCGGCGGGCCACCGGCACCGCCAACCCGCGCACGCTGGCCCGCGATGCAGGTCTCGATCCGCACCGCCCCGCGATCACCGAGGCGCTGGGGCGGGAGCTGGCGCGGATCCATTCGATCACCCCTCCCCGCACGGATCTCGATTTCCTCAAGGGCGCGGGGACCGATCCCGTCACCCGCCGGGTTGCCGAATTCCGCGCGCAACTGGATGCGCTGCCCGACGCCCATCCGATCCTGGAATTGGGCATCCGCTGGCTGGAGTTGAACAAGCCGGAGACACCGGACACGCTGGTGCTCGGCCATGGCGATTTCCGCTGCGGCAACCTGATGGTGGATACCTCCGGCACACCGCGCGTGACCGCCGTGCTGGATTGGGAGTTCTCGAGCTGGAGCGATCCGCTGGAGGATGTGGGCTGGATCTGCGCGCGCTGCTGGCGCTTCGGGGCGGATCAGCGTGGGGTCGGCGGCATCGGTGATCTGGCAGACTTCTCACGCGGCTATGAGGCCGAGGGCGGCCGGGCGCTGAACTGGGCCTCGGTGCCCTATTGGGAAGTTCTGGCGACCGTGCGCTGGGCGATCATCGCCCTGCACCAGGGGGAGCGACACCTGTCCGGGCGGGAGTTCTCGATGGAACTGGCGCTCACCGCCCGCAAGGCCGCCGAGATGGAATACGACGTGCTTCTGTTGACCAAATGGATCGACGAGAACGGCCTTGAGGGTCAGGGGGGAGCCGGCTGATGTTCGATCGTCCGAACCGGGGCGAGCTGCTCGCCGCCGCCGAGAAAACGCTGCGGGACGAGGTGCTGCCGCATCTCAGCGGGTCCGCCAAATACAACGCGCTGATGGTGGCCAGCGCCATCGCCATGGCCCGACGCGAAGCCGAAGCCGGATACGCGCCCGCCAAGGAAATCCTGGACGGCTATGCCGAGTTCTTCGGCCAGGACAACGTCTACCGATCGGGCATCGATGCGGCCGAGCGGATCGCCGCCCTCAACCGCGACCTCTCGACCGCTATCCGCGAGGGTGAATACGACGAGGATCTGACCG
Source organism: uncultured Rhodospirillaceae bacterium (assembly GCA_937891725.1). Taxonomy (GTDB): domain Bacteria; phylum Pseudomonadota; class Alphaproteobacteria; order Thalassobaculales; family Thalassobaculaceae; genus JANSYC01. The sequence goes on from CALAHL010000082.1 coordinate 3,503, forward strand.
GCGCCGTCCACAAGGTCCTGACCGAACTGGCCGTCGCCCGGCTGAAACTCTCGAATCCGGGTTTCCTGGAGACCGCCGAATACGCCCAACCGAGCGTCTGCTGAGCCGCTCTGCCC
>CALAHL010000083.1 GCA_937891725.1 uncultured Rhodospirillaceae bacterium
GAAAATGGTGGGATTTCCAATGGGATCGCCGGCGCGCTGACCGGCGCGGTCTTCGGTGCTGCATCCGGTGGGGCGAGCGCGCAGCAGCCCCGCATCATTTCTATCGCGGTCTAGCCGCCCTTCGGTTTGCCTGCGGCATCTTCCGGGGGCGTGCGCTGCATTGCCGGAAGGGCTGCGTCATTCGGCATCAGCCCCAGACATTCCTTGAAGCCCTCGATCGTCTGATCCGGCGTGTCGCTGCACAGTGCGAAGGTGTCGCGGCAGCGGGTGTAGTCGGTGTCGTTTCCGGTGAACCGCATGTCCTGGCAAAAGTCGAGGAAGTCCTTGGCGATTGAGTTGAAACTCTCGTCCGGCGCGTCGGTATCGGTGTTCGGGTCGAGCGGCCGGACCCGAAGGAATTGCGCGATCGCCTGGTTGGCACGGCGCAGCGGGATCTCGGCTTCGCTGCGTTCTCCCAGAATTGTGAAATAGGTGAAATACAGCTTTTCTCCCAACATCATCTGCCGCAGGGCGGGCGGGATGAAACCGGGCTGCGCGGCTCCCCATATGATGAACTGGAACGACGAGCCGTCCAGTTTCCAAAGGGTCGGATCGCTTCCGCTTTCCAGTGCCTTCAATTCGTCCAGGTCGAACGGGTCATTGGAATCAACACGATAGATCGGCAAGCGGTCGGCCGACATCACCTCGCCTGAGCCGCGTTGCAGCGTGAACTCTCCCCAGATCGCATTGTCCTTGCGCTTGTACAGCAGAAACTGAAAGCCGTCGGCGGTGATCACCCGAGCATACAGAATCGGCTTCTTGCTGATCCCATCCTCCTGCACATCGACGAACCACTGGATGCGCTGGGCGGACGCGGAGGGAACGGCGATCAGGAAGCTGATCAGAACCGCAATCGCTCCAACAATCAGACCGAGATGTCTCATTCGCCCCCAGGGATTTATATGCAACCATGCACGTGACGCGCGCCGCTTCTCCGATGATAGGGAAGGACGGTGGTTCTCCAAAGATATCATACCATTGGGATCCCGCATGCTGAGTGTCATTGGAACGGCGATTTTTCTGTACGGTCTGATGTTGCTGGCCCTGTTTACGTTTCAACGGCGCATTCTCTTCGTTCCGAGCCGCTCCCGCCCGGATCTGTCGGCGTCCGGCCTGGAGGGATTCCGGGTCGTCGAGACCCGGACCGAGGACGGGCTGGTGCTGGAAGGGTGGTGGCATCCGCCGGCGGACGGTAAGCCGAGCTTTCTGTATTTCCAGGGTAATGGCGGCCATATCGGGATGCGCGCCGACAAGGCGGCAATGCTGGTCGACCTCGGGTTCGGGGTGCTGCTGGCCGGATATCGCGGCTATGGCGGCAATCCGGGCAGTCCGACTGAAGCGGGGCTGGCTTTGGATGCTCAGGCCTGGGCCGCGCGCGTTACGGATCTGGGCGTGGCGCCGGACAGCCTGGTCCTCTATGGCGAGTCCCTGGGCAGCGGTGTCGTGACCCGGCTGGCGCTGGGTCAACCGGCGCGGGCGGTCGTGCTGGAAGCGCCCTATACCGCGATTTCGGATATCGCGGCGGCGCGGTATTGGTTCCTGCCGGTGCGGGCGCTGGTCCTGGATCGGTTCGATACCCGTGCGATCATCGCCGAGGTGTCCGCTCCGGTGCTGATTGTCCATGGGTCCGAGGATCGTCTGATCTCCCTGTCTCACGGGGAGGCGGTGTTCGCGGCGGCAAAAGCGCCGAAACGCCTCGAAGTCATCGACGGTGCCGGGCACACCGATCTGTTCCAGAAGGGCGCAGTTCCGCGGATCACGGAGTTCGTTCTGACCCCACCGAGGGCGTAGGCAGCCCGCCTTTCATGCCGCACCACGAAAGGTCCAAAACCGGCCCACCCCTGGTCGCTATCGGGGGTGCATGCTATGTCCCTTCGCAAACCAGTGACAAACGAGAGCGACGGAGCCCCTATGGCAGCCCTTCCGACATCCGTGGACGCGACATACCAGCTTTTGAACGACGGCAACTACGTGGCCGACCGGTCGCTGGCGACCGCCCTGCACCTGGCGTTGAGCCTGGGACGGCCCTTGTTCCTGGAGGGCGAGGCCGGGGTCGGCAAGACCGAGATCGCCAAGGTGCTGTCCAGCACGCTGGGACGTAAGCTGATCCGGCTGCAATGCTATGAGGGCCTGGACGTGTCCTCGGCGGTTTACGAATGGAACTACGCCCGCCAGATGGTCGAGATCCGTCTTGCCGAGGCGGCCGGTGGCGCCGACCGGGAGGGCCTCTCGAAGGATATTTTCGACGATCGGTTCCTGATCAAGCGCCCGATCCTGCAGGCTCTGGAGGAACAGCCGGAAGGCCCGCCGGTGCTGCTGATCGACGAGCTCGACCGGACCGATGAGCCGTTCGAGGCCTTCCTGCTGGAAGTGCTGTCGGATTTCCAGGTGACGATCCCGGAGCTGGGACCGATCGTGGCGAAGCAGCCGCCGATCGTGATCATCACCTCGAACCGGACCCGAGAGATTCATGACGCCTTGAAGCGCCGGTGTTTCTATTACTGGGTTGATTATCCGACCGCCGAGCGGGAGGCCGAGATCCTGAAGGTCAAGGCGCCCGACGCCCCGGCGGAGCTGACCCGTCAGGTGATCGCCTTCGTCCAGCGCCTGCGCAAGATGGACCTGTTCAAGGTGCCGGGCGTTGCCGAAACCATTGATTGGACCCATGCGCTGGTCCAGCTCGACTACCTCGCACTGGATCCGAAGGCGATCGACGGGACCCTCGGCGTACTGCTGAAATACCAGGATGATATCGCGAAGATCTCCGGCTCCGAGGCGACCCGGATGCTGGCCCAGATCAAGACTGAGCTGGCGGGCGCGCCGTCGCTTTAACGAAACCGGCGCAGTGAGGGAAACCAGGTGAACGAACTGATCCCACCGTCCTCCGATCTGCCCGATGCCGGCGGCGACGGCAGCGGCAAGCTGGTTGAGAACATCATGATGTTCGGCCGGACCCTGCGCGCGGCCGGCATGCCGGTCGGCCCCGGCAAGGTTCTGGACGCGATCCGGGCGGTGCAGGTCAACGGCATCGTCGATCGGACGGACTTCTACTGGACCCTGCATGCGGTGTTCGTGAACCGCCGGGACCAGCGCGAGATCTTCGATCAGGCCTTCCACGTGTTCTGGCGCAACCCGCGTCTGCTGGAACGGATGCTGCAGATGATCCTGCCGGAGTTCCGCACCGATGTGCCGGAGGACGATGAGCAGAAGAAGATGAACCGCCGGGTGGCCGAGGCGATGACCCCGCCACAGGCGCCGCGGGATCGCGATAGCGATCAGCCCGAAGAAGAGAATATCGATTTCGACGCGACGATGACCTGGTCCGACAAGGAACTCCTGCGGACCATGGACTTCGAGAAGATGTCCGCGGACGAGATAGCGCGGGCCAAGCAGTCGATCCGGAACATGCACCTGCCGATCATGGAGGTGAAGACCCGCCGGTTCCGCGCCAGCCCGCGCGGCAAGCGGGTCGATCTGCGCCGGACCCTGGGTGCCACCATGCGCACCGGCGGCGACGAGATCGACCTTCAGCGCAAGAAGCAGAAGACCCGGCATCCGCCATTGGTGATGCTGTGCGAT
>CALAHL010000084.1 GCA_937891725.1 uncultured Rhodospirillaceae bacterium
CACGAGAAGGTTACGATTTTTTGACATTCTGGCCATGCGCCATGCGCTGTTTCAGCTCGGCAAGACGTGCGAATGGCGACACCTTTTCATCTTGGTCCTCATCCCTCTCCAGGGTCTCTGATACCACAGGTGACGCTTCGTCATCGACCTCTCCCGCCAGATTAGGCGCTCGCGGATAGGGATCGAGCGCCAGAGACAGCGCCTGGGCTGCGATTTCTCCGACATCGAGAACCCCGTCCACCAACGGTTCCGGATCATCGGCAATCGGATCGAGATCGACCGCTTCGCGTCCCCGTGGGCCCATCTCGCCGTCCTCTTCGACTCCCTCTTCGACGAACATTTCGGCGACCTCGGCTTCAACATGCGCGGGAATCGGCTCAAGTGTCACCACGCATTCCTGGATCAAATCCGACCGGATCGTGCCGGTCACCTCGATCCAGCCGGTATCGGCCCTCCGGCGAACCCGCAGGTCCGCCTCGAAGCTGCTCATCTCCAGCAACCCGAATCTGGACGCCAAAGCCGCCCGAATCTCCTCCGAAGGGGTCAGATTGATGGTCTGCGGGCGCGGTCCCAATCGGTCGAGCCGGACCACGTGGGACAGCTCGACCTTGCTCTGGTTCTCCGTCATACTCTTGCCCCGCCAACACCTTCCGCACCGGAGGGCGCGCCAGACGCCGGATCGACGAACTCGACCCGGCCGCGCACCAGATCGGCAATTGGCTGTTCCGCCAGGGTCTCGACCTGCCGCTCGACATAGTCCGCGAATGCGCCCGCCTGCTGCTGAGACATCTGACCGTCGCCGGCAACATTGCGCGCCAAGGCATCGGCCAAAGCCGCCCGATCACCCGACGACAGCGCCGCCTCGTAGCTTCCGACTCGGCCATAAAATGCCGCGCCCATCTGCTTGACCTTCTTACCGACGCTCATGTCACCGACACCAATCGCGCGCAGCGACCGGTCCATGTCGTAAAACATCGCGTCGAATAAGGCCTGCGCGACTGTGGAGCCGCTCTTGTCCTGCCCCAACCGCCGCAGAACCAAGTGCATGTGGAGCACCACGGCCTCGAACCTGCCGTCGATATCGTCCACCACGCCCAGCTCCACATAGAGATGAGGATGGCGCGCTTGGGCGACAATCGCGGTATAAAGGGCCTCGGCTGCCGCTTTGTCGGCACCGGGGGATAGAAACCCGCTCTTGAAAAGACGCTGGAAAACCATTTCTCTCCCATGTGCCGTCTTTGGACGGCAAAACCTTAAACTGGTTGGGACCTCAAGTGACCCCGTTCGTGAAGCGACTGCGCGGCTTTGGCCCGCTCTTGAAAGATACCGTGGGAGATATGGTCTCCGGAACGGCGTCGGCAATCACCGCCCTGTTGGTCATTGTCGTGTTGGGCATCACGGCATGTTCTCCCCAGATCCGCACCCATGGGAACATGGTCGATCCGGACGCTTTGGCCAAGATCAATCCCGGCAGCAGCACGACCGGCGAGGTGCTCGGCCTACTGGGCTCTCCGTCCAGCGAGGCGAATTTCGGTCAACGCACCTGGTATTACATCGGCCAACGCACCGAGCGACAGGCATTTCTGAAGCCGGAAATTATTGAGCGGAGGGTCGTCTATGTGGATTTCGACCAATCCGGTCTGGTCGACACCATCGGCTCACTCGACCTGGAAGACGGCAAGAAGCTCGCCTTCATCACACGGGAAACTCCAACGGCAGGCCAGAAGGTCACGCTGATCAAGCAGCTTTTGGGTAATATCGGACGCTTCAACCCGGAAGAGTGAGGGAGCCGCATCGGATTACGGCCTCCCTCACCTCACGCCCTATTCCGAATTTAATACCCCGGCGGCGGTGTGAAGCCGCCCAACTCCCGCTCCATCATCGCTGCAAAGGCAATGCTGCGCCTGTCATGGCCGTGCGGAGCGACGATCTGGAGACCGCAAGGAAGCCCGTTCGCGCACACGCCAGCCGGCGCAACCGTGCTCGGCAGATAGGCGACGCCGCTGATCCCGGCCCAAAACATCTGGTCGAGTATGGATTCCGGTTTTCCGTTGATCGGGATCACCCGATCCTTGCGGTCGCCCTTCTGGTCATGCTTGAACGCCGTCGAGGACGCGGTCGGGCAGAGCAGCAGGTCGTAGTCCTGGAAAAAGGAGTCCCAGGCCTCACGGTAATGCGCACGGCGCTCATTGTCCGTCAGCCACTCCCGATGCCGCGTCGTGGTTCCCTTGGCCTGCAAGGCGCTGTAGCTGTAGTCGTCATCGGACACCGACGCGGCCTCTTCCAGCATCGCATTGAAGATCGCGGGCGGGGTCCGGCCACCGGTCGCGGCCCGCAGCAGCCGGATATAGGTGGCGTGATACTCCGCATTGTCGAAATCTGGGCGCGCGGTGTCGTCGACCTGCATGCCGAGTTTGGCGAGCGCATCGACGGCGCCCTGAAGCTGCGCGGTCATCACATCGTCCTGGGCGCAGATCTTGTCGGTCAGCATGACGGCGACCTTGAACTCCGACGCCTTGGTCTTGTCGCAGGCCGGCAACTCCACCTTCCAGCAGTTTGCGTCCGGACCGGCCGGGCCGACCATCGCATCCAGAGCGACGTCCAGATCCTTGGCGGAGCGGGCCAGTGGGCCGACCACGGAGATATCCGCCTGCGCCATCACGCCCGGCAAGGCATGGCCGCGCGGGGAGACGATGCCAAAGGTCGGCTTGTGGCCGAACACGCCGCAATAATGAGCCGGATTGCGGATTGAGGCACCGATATCCGAGCCACTCTCGATTGCGCTCATCCCGGTTGCCAGGGCGACTGCCGAACCACCGGAAGAACCGCCCGGCGTCCGCGTCGTGTCCCAGGGATTGTTGGTCGAACCGTAAACCGGATTGTAGCTCTGCCAGTCGGCCAGCAACACCGGCACGTTCGTCTTACCGAACAAGGTGACCCCGGCCCCCTTCATCCGCTCGACCGTAACGCTGTCCTTGGTGGCGACGGAATTTGCATGCTCCTCCAGCCCCCAGCAGGTCGGAAGGCCTTCGATATCATAGCTTTCCTTGATGGTCATCGGCACGCCGTGCAGCGGCCCCCAGACCTCGCCCTTGGCCAAAGCGGCGTCGGCCGCGTCCGCGCGCGTGCGGGCGCGGTCGAAGTCACGCACCGGGATCGCGTTGAGATCACCATCGTATTTTTCGACCCGGTCCAGGCAGTGATCCAGCAGCTCTCGGCAGCCGATCTGCTTGTCCTGGATCATGCCCGCGAGTTCGGTAGCGGATTTAAACGCGATGTCGGTCATGACGAGGTCTCCGTTGATGGGGTCCGCCGTGCCTTCAGTTCGGGCACGGTCCAGAACAGGGTGATACCGATGAGAATAAAGCCGGATGAAACCAAGAAGCCCACATCGTAGCCTCCGGTCGCATCATGAAGGAAGCCTGCCAGCCAAGATCCCACCGCAGCTCCCAAACCCTGTCCGGTCGTGATGGTGCCGTAGATCGTGCCGAGCCCGCGTCCGCTGAACAGGGTCGCCGAAACCGTCGCCACGATCGGGCCGCGCGCGCCCATGCTGAGCCCGAAAAACAGCACGAACACCGCGACGAACAGGAAGGACAGGTGGGCCTGGATCAGGAACAGCGCGCCGATCCCGATCAAAGTGCACATGTAACTGAGCGTCGCCGTGATCCGATTGCCGAACCGATCGGCGGCGGTCCCCGTCACCAACATGCCGACTATCGACAGCATGCCGGTAAACCCGAACGCGGATGCGGCCTCGATCGGCGGCATCCCCTGCTCCACCAGATAGGCCACCGATTGCAGGCTGATCGCGAACACACCGACGGCAGTCACGAAAAACACAAAGAACAATGCCCAGAACGCGCGGGAGCGGATCGCCGAGCCCAGGACCGGCGCCTCCGGCATGCCTAGGCCGTATCGCCGTTCAATCCGTCCCTTGCGGATCGCCGTCCAAGGCAGCACCGCGACCGGCAGGACCAGCACCAGAACCGCGCCGCCCAGCCAGAGATATCCGTCGCGCCACCCCTGCCCGTCGATCAGCACCTGCGACAGCGGTGCAAGCGCGAGCGTGCCGGTGCCCAATCCTGCGGAGACTACGGCCATCGCGGTCGCCAGATTGCGGTCGAACCAGCGCGCGACCAGGGCGGAGGCCGGTATCATCCCCACCGAAGCGACCCCGAACCCGGTCATCACCCCCAAGCAGATATAGAGTTGCCAAAGTTCTGTGGCGTGGCTGGCAAACGCGTAGCCGAGTCCCATGCTGGACAAGCCACAGATGTAGAGTGCGCGTGGTCCCAACCGGTCGAACATCATCCCGACGAACGGCGACGACAACCCGTTGACCGCCATAAAGATCGAATAGATTGAGGTCAGCGTGCCCCGCTCCCAGCCGGTCTCATGCCCGATCGGCAACAGAAACACCGCGAAGGTCTCGCCCATGCCCCGAGCCAGTGCATTCATCAGAAAGCACAGCACCAGGACGCCCAGGGCGGCG
>CALAHL010000085.1 GCA_937891725.1 uncultured Rhodospirillaceae bacterium
CGCTGATGCCCGTCACCCAATGGCGCATCCGAAAGCCGATGGAGAGCACATCGTGAGCGGCACCCTCTACGGTCTGGGTGTCGGCCCAGGCGACCCGGAACTGATCACGCTGAAGGCGCTGCGGGTGCTGCGGTCCGCCGACATCGTCGCCTATCCCGCGCCTGAGACCGGCGACAGTCTGGCACGCGGGATCGTGGCCGAGCATCTGCCCGACGGGATCGAGGAATACGCCATCCGCATGCCGATGGTGATCGAACGCTTCCCCGCCCAGGACGTCTACGACAAGGCGGCCGCCGATTTGGGCGCCGCCCTGGATGCCGGCAAGACCGTGGCCGTGCTGTGCGAGGGCGATCCGTTCTTCTACGGCTCCTTCATGTATCTGTTCGGGCGCCTGGCGGAGCGGCACAGGGTCCAGGTGGTGCCCGGTGTCTCGTCCCTGACGGCCTGCGCGGCGCGTCTGGAAGCGCCGCTCGCCGGCCGCAACGACACGCTCGTCGTGCTGCCCGCCCCGCTGTCGGACGAGATCCTGGAAGCCCGCCTGATCGGCTCGGACGCAGCGGTCCTGATCAAGGTCGGACGGCATCTGCCGCGCATCCGCGCGCTGCTGACCCGACTGGGACTGTCCGACCGGGCCCAGTATATCGAGCGGGCGACGATGGCGACCGAACGGGTCCTGCCGCTCAGCCAGGTCGGAGAGGACGCCGCCCCGTATTTCTCGACCATCCTGGTGCACCGGCGCGGCGATGCCTGGCTATCCGAGACCGCGCCCGCACGCGAGGTGGCGGAATGACATCCTCAGCGCGCACGCCCCTGATTCTGTCCGTCACCGACAGCGGTGCCGGTCTTGCCGCACGTCTTTCGACGGCACTCGACGGGGAGCTTTCCCTGGACCGGCCGGTCGCCGAGACCCTCCGCCGCGCCTTTTCTGCCGACCGTCCGATCGTGCTGGTGGGTGCTGCCGGAATCGCGATCCGCATCCTGGCGCCGCTGATCGCCGACAAGCGGGCAGAGCCGCCGGTCGTGGTGGTCGCGGAAGACGGCTCGGCCGTGGTCCCGCTGCTCGGTGGCCATCGCGGGGCGAACGATCTGGCCCGCAGCATCGGCATCGCACTCGGCATCCCCGCCGCCATCACCACCGCCAGCGACGTGCGCTTCGGCATCGCGCTGGACGATCCGCCCGAGGGATGGACACTGGCCAATCCCGACGATCAGAAGGCGGCGGCGAAAGCCCTGCTTGACGGTGCCTCGGCGCGGGTGGAAGGACATCTGCCCTGGCTGCTAGGAACAGCCCTTCCACTGGCGCCGGACGGGTCGCTCGCGCTGGTCTCTACCGTGATGGCGGAGAGCGGTGGGCCCGACCGGCTGATCTACCACCCTCGTTCGCTGGCCGTTGGGGTCGGGTGTGAGCGGGGATGTGACCCGGACGAGCTTTGGACGCTGGTGGAGTCGATCCTGTCGGAGATCGGATTGGCCCACGAGGCGGTCGGCTGCGTCGTCTCCATTGATGTGAAAATGGATGAGCCCGCCGTGCATGCGGTGGCGGAGCGGCTTGGGGTCCCGGCCCGGTTCTTCGATGCCGCAACCCTGGAGGCCGAGACACCACGGCTGGCCAATCCGTCGCTGGTCGTGTTCCGGGAAGTCGGCTGTCACGGCGTGTCCGAGGGCGCAGCGCTCGCCGCCGTTGGCGCCACCGGGCAGCTGATGGTGGAGAAGCGCCGATCGACCCGTGCGACCTGCGCGATCGGCGCCGCCGATGCGCCCTTGAACCTGCACGAGATCGGCCGCAAACGCGGCGGCGTCTCCATCGTCGGACTAGGCCCCGGCTCCGCCGAGTGGCGCACACCCGAGGCCGACACCCTGATCCTGGCGGCGGATGATTTGGTGGCCTACGGACTTTATCTTGATCTGGCCGCAGATCTGGGGGCAACCGGGCGGCCACACCGGTTCGATCTGGGCGAGGAAGAAGCCCGCGCCCGCGCGGCCCTGGAGCTGGCCGCCGAGGGCCGTCACGTGGCGCTGATCTCGTCCGGTGATCCGGGCATCTATGCCATGGCGACCCTGGTGTTCGAACTGCTCGACCGGACGCCGAATGAGTCCTGGCGTCGGATCGAGGTGCGGGTGGCTCCGGGCATCTCGGCAATCCAGGCCGCCGCCGCCCGGATCGGCGCCCCGATCGGCCATGATTTCTGCACGATATCGCTGTCCGACCTTCTGACCCCGTGGGAGGCGATCGAAAAGCGCATCCAGGCTGCCGCCGAGGGCGATTTCGTGGTGGCGTTCTACAATCCGGTCTCGCGCCGCCGCCGGACCCAGCTCCACGCCGCCCAAGAGATCCTTCTGCGGCACCGCCCGGCCGACACTCCGGTGGTGCTGGCCCGCTCACTGGGGCGCCCCGAGGAACGGTTACAGACGGTCACCCTGGCGGAACTTGACCCTGAAACCGTCGACATGCTGACGCTGGTGCTGGTCGGCTCGTCGGCCACACGGCGGGTCGCGCGCGGCGACGGCGGGGTCTGGGTCTACACCCCCCGTGGCTATGCCGGAAAAGCGGGATCCTCCATCGGACACGGCCCCGACGGGCCGGACCAACGCGAAGCGGGGGCGGGATGACCGTTCATTTCATCGGCGCGGGACCGGGCGACCCGGACCTGCTGACCATCAAGGCCCGCGACCTGATCGCGCGCTGTCCGGTCTGCCTGTACGCGGGCTCCCTGGTGCCCGAAGCGGTGGTCGCCCATGCGCCCGCCGATGCGGTGGTGCAGGACACGGCCCCGATGACTCTGGATGAGATCATTGCGATGATGGAAATCGCCCACGCCAAAGGCCAGGACGTGGCCCGGGTGCATTCCGGCGATCCCTCGCTCTACGGCGCCATCGCGGAGCAGATCCGCCGTCTGCAGGCGCTCGACATCCCCTATGACATTACCCCGGGCGTTCCCGCCTATGCGGCGGCGGCGGCCCTGTTGGGGGTTGAGCTGACGGTGCCGGAGGTGGCGCAGACCGTAATCCTGACCCGGACCGCGATGAAGTCCTCCTCCATGCCGCCGGGCGAGGAGCTGGAGAACCTGGCCAAGACCGGCGCCACGCTGGCCATCCATCTCTCGATCAGGAATCTGCGGGCCGTGCGCCGGGCCCTGGAGCCGACCTATGGCGAGCACTGTCCGGTCGCAGTGGTCTATCGGGTCGGCTGGCCCGACCAGAAAGTGATCCTCGGCACCCTTGCTGATATCGCCGACAAGGTCCGCGCCGAAAAGATCACCCGGACCGCACTGATCCTGGTCGGGCGCGCGATCGGCGCGCGGGATTTTCGAGACTCGGCCCTTTACGACGGCGCCATCCCGCATGTCCTCAGACCGAAGGTCGTCGCTCCTGCGGCTTCCGAATAGACCCGGGCTAGCGCCGTCTCAGACATTCCACGATCCAGGAGAGTGCTGCGTCCACGTCCAAGGCTGTCGCACCGCCGGTAGCGTTGGCGCCCTCTGATTGAGTGATGAGCGCCGGGCGTCGGATCATCACGATGGTGGCCTTGACCGCCCGTGCCGCCTCCAGCTTGGCATCTCCCTCGCCCCCACTGTTTCGGCACACCAGGGCCACCACGCGCTCTCTGCGAAACAGCGCTTCCTCGGCCTCGAGCGAGAACGGTCCCCGCCCGACGATCACCTCGCAGCCCTCGAACGGCGGGTCGATCGGATCGGTGGTCCGAAGCAGGAAATTCACCCCCGCGATCTTTGCAAACGGGCCGACCCGCTGGCGACCGAGGGCCAGGAACACCCGTTGATTGGCAGACACCCGGACACTCCGGAGGGCCTGCGCCGCAGCGGTCTCGTCTGCCACATCCACCCAATGCTCGCCCAAGGCCGGCTCCCATACCGGTCGGACCAGGGTCAGCCGGGGAACCGCAGTGGCTTCGCAGGCGGCCGCCGCATTGGCGGTGATCCGGGCGGCAAAGGGATGGGTCGCGTCGACAACCGCCGCGTATCCTTCCTGCCAAAGATGTGCGGTCAGCCCCGACACGCCGCCGAACCCGCCCACGCGCACCTCGCCCGGAAGCGCGCCCGGACTGTCGGTCGCCCCCGCCAACGAGGTGACGGGGACGGCCAGATCGTCGGCCACCAGACGTTCGGCCAGAAGCCGCGCCTCCCGGGTGCCGCCGAGGATCAGGATGCGCGGCGTTACCGCATACCTCTCTGAGCCGTTACCCATCGTCGGTCACCCGCGCCAGAAGACTCCCCGCCCGATCAATCACGATCACCTCAAGTGCAATCGATGCAGTCTCCAGCACTTCCCGCGCCGTCGCCATCGCATCCCGCGCCACCCGCTCCGCCAAAGGCAGACCTGCCTCTTCGGCCAAACCCAGAACCTGATTCGCGGTATTGGCTCCCCGCGCGGTTGCGACCAGATCGGAGGCGGCCCCCATCTCGACCAACCGATCCGCCAACCAGTCGAAATCCACCTGACTACGTCCCGAATGCAGATCCAGATGACCTTGGGCCAGTTTCGTGAACTTCCCGAAGCCCCCGGCCAAGGTCACGCGCGGGACCGGATTGCGCCGCAGATATTTGAGCACGCCGCCCGCGAAATCGCCCATGTCCAGGAAGGCGATCTCAGGCAGATCGTAAAGTCGGGCGACCGCCGCTTCGGAGGTTGAGCCGGTACAAGCCACCGCATGCGACAGACCGGTCGCACGCGCCACATCGATTCCCCGTTGAATCGAATGAATCCAGGCGGCACAGGAGAACGGATGCACGATTCCGGTGGTACCCAGGATCGACAGGCCTCCCAGAATTCCGAGCCTCGGATTCCAGGTCTTGGTCGCCAATGCCTCGCCATCGGGGATCGATATCTCAATTTCCACATCCACGGGGCCGCCCAACGCGGCAGCGATCTCAACCACCACATCCATCATCAACCGTCGGGGGACAGGATTGATGGCCGGCTCCCCGACCGGCACCGGCAAGCCGGGCTGGGTGACGGTCCCGACCCCGACACCGGCCTTAAACACCACACCGCTCCCCATATCACCGCGCCGCACGGTGGAGATCACGGTCGCCCCGTGGGTGACGTCCGGGTCGTCGCCCGCGTCCTTCACGATCCCCGCCGACGCCCATCCCTCCCCTGTGGCCTCGCGCGCCAGAGGAAAGGCCGGTTCTTCCCCTTTTGGCAGGCGGATTCGCACCGGATCCGGGAACGCGCCGGTCACCAGTGCCGTCAGCGCGGCCTTGGTCGCCGCCGTGGCGCACGCCCCCGTCGTCCATCCCCGCCGCAGTGGTCCATCCGGTTTTCGTGACATGACAGATTTCTACCCCGCGAGGTCGCCATCGGACTAGGCCCCCGGCGGTGAACCCTGCTAACTTTCAGCCATGACAGAAATCGAGACTCCCATGCCCTCATTTGAAGCACCCGAGTTCAATCCCGGCCATGTTTGGCTGTGCGGTGCCGGGCCGGGAGATCCAGGGCTGTTGACCCTGCACGCGGTCAACGCGCTGCGCCAGGCAGACGCGGTGGTCTACGACGCTCTGGTCAATGAGCAGATCCTCGCCATGGCGCGCCCGGATGCGATCTTGGAGTACGCGGGCAAACGCGGCGGCAAGCCATCGCCCAAGCAGGCGGACATCTCTCTGCGACTGATCCAGTTGGCCCGCACCGGCAAACGGGTGCTGCGTCTCAAGGGCGGTGATCCGTTCGTGTTCGGCCGGGGCGGGGAAGAAGCGCTGTCACTGGTGGCGGCGGGGATTCCGTTTCGGATCGTGCCGGGTGTGACGGCGGGGATCGGCGGGCTCGCCTATGCCGGTATCCCGGTCACCCACCGCGACACCAACCATGCCGTAACCTTCGTCACCGGCCATGACGCGACCGGCGATATGACGGGCGGGCTGGATTGGCGGGCGATGGCGAAAGGATCGCCGGTGCTGGTGATCTACATGGCCATGAAACATCTGGCGCGGATCACCGAGGAACTGATGGCCGGGGGGCGCGCCGCCGATGAACCGGTAGCGATCGTCTCCAACGCGGCCCTGCCGACGCAGACCGTCCTGGAAACCACCCTTGGCAAGGCCGATGCGGACGCACACCTGCACGGCATGTCGCCGCCTTGCGTGGTGGTGATCGGTCCGGTGGTGAAGCTCCGCTCCGGGCTCGACTGGCTCGGCGCCTTGGAACATGGCCGGGTGTTGGAGGCCGATCCCCTGGGCCTAGCACGGGACATCCGCACCGGGTGACGGGCGTACACATGACAGCAGCGGGCGTGATCCTGGCCGCTCCAACCTCGGGCGCGGGCAAGACGACCCTGTCCATGGGGCTGATGCGGGCGTTCACACGTTCGGGCCTGCGGGTCGCCCCGGCCAAAATCGGCCCCGACTATATCGACCCCCGCTTTCACGACGCCGCCACCGGCCGGACGTCGGTCAACCTCGACGGCTGGGCCATGCGACCAGAGGTTCTGGACGGCTTGATCAGTGAACTCTCGCGGGGAGCCGACCTGGTCGTGGTCGAGGGCGTGATGGGCCTGTTCGACGGCAGTCCTGCTATGGGCGCCTGCGATGCCGGATCGACCGCCGATCTGGCCGCCCGCACCGGGTGGCCGGTGATCCTGGTGGTGGACACGGCCCGACAGGCGCAGTCGGTGGCGGCCCTGGTCCAGGGATTTCGCGATTTTCGATCCGATGTCGCGGTGGCGGGCGCGATCCTGAACCGGGTCGGCTCGGACCGGCACGCCGCCGTCCTGAAGGAGTCCCTGGCCGGGATCGGTATGCCGGTTCTAGGTGCGGTCCCGCGCGAGAGTGGCGTTGAGCGTCCGTCTCGCCATCTGGGGCTTGAGCAGGCCGACGAAGACCCGGATCTGTCGGAGTATCTCAACCGATTGGCCGATGTGGTGGACCGGACGGTCGACCTCGAGGCGGTCCGTGCCCTGGCACGACCGAGCCCGATTTCGGCGCCCCCGTTCGTCGCCCTTCCGCCGCTCGGCGGTCGGATCGCGGTGGCACGGGATGCAGCCTTCAGCTTTCTGT
>CALAHL010000086.1 GCA_937891725.1 uncultured Rhodospirillaceae bacterium
CGATCTGCAGACCGGGAAGCTCGGAGCGCAGCAATCCGGATGCGCGCGTCACCGCGTTCGCCAGATGTCCATCCAGCGTGACGATGACCACCCGAATGGGTGTTATGTCACTTACCGAAATGCGCTTTGGCATCATACAAGGTCTCGACGGTGATGGTCGCGACACCACTCTCTTTCGCGTAGGCTTCGGTGTTCCGGCGGGCTTTGCCGCGCACAAAGAACGGGATTTTCTTGAGTTCTTTCTCGGCCGACTGATCCCAAACCGGCTCACCTTCGGCGGCGATGGATTGGGCCGCAACCGGAGCTTCCGGCGCGCCGGCCAGAACCTTGATCTGGGTCTCGACCGCGCCCTCCGGCGCCTGGGGAGCCGGATGTGAGGCCCCACCCGATACGTGGCCGTAATGGGAGGGAGACGCCTCGTCGTTGAATTCGAAATCGCCCCGGAACATGCCCAGCAGGTGTTCTTCCAGACCCATCATCAGGGGATGGACCAGGGTGTCGAACAGGACGTTGGCCCCCTCGAAGCCCATCTGCGGAGAGAAGCGCGCCGGAAAGTCCTGCACATGGACCGGTGCCGAGATCACAGCACAGGGAATACCCAGACGCTTGGCGATATGCCGTTCCATCTGTGTGCCCAGCACCATTTCGGGCTGGCTTTCCGCGATCTTCTCCTCGACCTCGAGATAATCGTCGCTGATCAGCGGCTCGACGCCGTATTTGGCGGCGGCCTCTCGAATATCGCGGGCGAATTCGCGGTTGTAGCAGCCGAGGCCGACGACCTCGAAGCCAAGCTCCTCTTTGGCGACCCGCGCGATCGCGACGGCGCGGTTGGCTTCGCCGAACACGAAGACCCGCTTGCCGGTCAGATAATTCGAGTCGACCGACCGGGCGTACCAGGGCAGGCGGCTCTCGGCGGTCTCGACCGCCTTATCGGGATCCATACCGGCCAGCTCCGCCACTTCCCGCAGGAAGTCGCGGGTGGCGCCCACGCCGACCGGGACCGTCTTGGTCCGGGGTTGCTTGAAGGTTTTCTCGAGCCAGCGCGCGGCAGGTTCCGCGATCTCGGGATACAGCACCACGTTGAAGTCGGCGTCGCCAAGCCGGGTGAGATCGGCGGGGGACGCCTCCCAGGGGGCGATCACGTTCACCGCCACCCCGAGGGCGTCGAGCAAACGGCGGACCTCGATCACGTCGTCCCGATGACGGAAGCCAAGGGCGGTGCCGCCGAGAATATTGCAGCTTGGCTGATGATCGGCAGCCCGCTCCGGGCGTTCGGCGCCGGCTTCGGGCGCGTGGGCGCCGGCGATCACCCGGACCATCTGATAGAAAGTCTCGGCGGCGCCCCAGTTCTCCTTGCGCTGATAGGACGGCAACTCCAGGGGAACGACGGGAATATCGAGATTGAGCGCCTTGCTCAACCCGGCCGGATCGTCCTGGATCAGCTCGGCGGTGCAGGAGGCGCCCACCAGGATGGCCTGCGGCTTGAAGCGCTCGACCGCGTCCTTGCAGGCGGTCTTGAAAAGCTCCGCGGTATCGCTGCCCAGGTCGCGGGCCTGGAATGTGGTGTAGGTGACCGGCGGCCGGGTTTTCCGACGTTCGATCATGGTGAACAGCAGATCGGCATAGGTGTCGCCCTGCGGCGCATGCAGGATGTAGTGCACGTCCTTCATCGCGGTGGCGATTCGCATCGCACCGACATGCGGCGGGCCCTCGTAGGTCCAAACGGTCAGCTTCATGGCGCTAGACCTCCAACCGGGTGCGTCGCACCAGGGGGCGCGCGAACAATTCGGCGAGGTCGCCGGCCTGCTCGTATCCCTGGATCGGCGTGAACAGCAATTCGATCGACCATTTGGTCGCGATGCCCTCGGCCTCCAGCGGATTGGCGAGCCCGAGG
>CALAHL010000087.1 GCA_937891725.1 uncultured Rhodospirillaceae bacterium
CACGTCGTTCGGCGTTCTGCTGTTCCAGCTGATCCGGCAGGCCGCGCGCAGCGAGGACGGCCGCCGCCAGATGGAGGAGCTCTCGCTCAGTCTGGAAAACGCTCTAACGAATGCCCGCGCTCTGAATGAGACCAAGGATAATTTCCTGGCCCATATGAGCCATGAGTTCCGCACCCCGCTGAATGCGATTCTGGGTTACTCAGAATTCATCGACGGGGATGCCGACGGCCGGATGGCGGCCCGGTATCGGGAGTACGCGGGCTCGATCCATCAGGCCGGGTCGCGCCTGCTCGAATTCGTGAACCAATTGTTCGATCTGTCTCGGCTGACCGCCGTCGGATTCCAGATCCAACCGGTTCCGACCGACGTGATTGCTCTTCTGGAGGACGCCCGCGCGTTGTCGCTGGCTGCGTCTCCGGCGGACCGCAGCGTTCGGGTTCATCTGACCGTGACCCCAGAGCCACTTCGTCTGGAGATCGATCCGCGGGCGCTGACCCAGCTGGTGGTGAACTTGCTGACCAATGCCCTCAAGTTCTCGCCGGACGGCTCGGTCGTCACTCTGGAAGCGCGGACGCTCAATGGCGATCGGCTTCGGATTTCAGTCGCCGATCGCGGCCAGGGCATGACCGAAGCCGAGATCGCCAACATGTTTGACCCGTTCTGGCAATCGAAGGGGACAATTTCGAGCGATGCAAGGGGCACGACCTCGGGTGGATTGGGCCTTCACATCTGCCGGCAACTGATCGACGCCCAGTGCGGTGAGTATACCGTCACCAGCGCGCCGGGTCAGGGCACCACCGTGACCGTGATTCTGCCGGCGGCGCCCGTCAAACGTCCGGTCGGGGATCAGGCGGCGACAGCCGAGTCGAGCGCGTAGCCGGCCGAGCGGACGGTGCGGATCAGATCGTCGCCGCCGCCCTCGTTCAGCGCCTTGCGGAGCCGCCGGATATGAACGTCGACGGTGCGGGGCTCGACATAGACGTCCGGACCCCAGACCGTGTCCAGCAGCTGCTCCCGGCTGAACACCCGGCCGGGATGCTCCAGGAAATGCCGCAGCAGGCGGAACTCGGTGGGACCCAGATGGATGTCCCGCTCGCCCCGCTTCACCCGATGGGCCGCCAGATCCATGGTCAGATCGCCATAGTACAGCGCTTCGGCATCGGAGGCCGGATGAGCCCGCCGCAGCACCGCGCGCACGCGCGCGATCAGTTCGGACGGACTGAACGGCTTGGTGATGTAGTCGTCCGCACCCGAGTTGAGGCCCCGAACCCGGTCGCCTTCTTCGCCCCGCGCAGTCAGCATGATGATCGGGACCGTCTTGTTCTCCCCGGCCCGGCGCAACCGACGGCAGACCTCGATCCCGGACAGCATCGGCAGCATCCAATCCAGCAGGATCAGATCCGGCTTGCGCTCCTCGGCCTGCAGCAGGGCTTCATCCCCGTCCGCCGCCTCGATCACCCGAAAGCCTTCGCGCTCCAGATTGTAGCGCAACAGGGTCACGATCGGGGCTTCATCCTCGACGATCAAGATCAGTGGTTTCATCGTCCAACCCTCGTCCGTCATGTCCGTCAATTCTCCAAATCGGCTTCTGATCGACCTCGGCGCGGCGGAGGGCCGGTCCGTTCTGTCATCGGCTTAAGGTGTTTCCGAACCGTCTTCGGGCCCGGGCGGGTCCAGGTCGAACGGGTCGGCGGGCTCCTCGCCCTGAATTTCGAAGCTGCTGGTGTCGCCCTTCGGCCGCAGCCCTTCCAGGCGGGTGCCGTTCTCCTCGAAGTAAATGGTCTCGGCGATATTGGTGGCGTGGTCCCCGATCCGCTCGATGTTCTTCGCGACGAACAGAAGATGGGCGCAGGGCGTGATGTTCCGCGGATCCTCCATCATGTAGGTCAACAGTTCGCGGAACAGACTGGTGTACATCTGGTCGATTTCCTCGTCCCGACGCCAGGCATTGACCGCCCGCTCCACATCATTGTCCGTGTAGGCGTCGAGAACGTCCTTGATCACAAGATGGGCCAGCCGTCCCATGCGCGCGATGCCGTTGATCGGCCCGACTTCCGGCAGCCGGATCAGGGCCGAGGCGCGCTTCGCCACATTGGTCGCGTAGTCGCCCATGCGCTCCAGATCATGGCTGATCCGCAGGGCCGCCAGAATCGAGCGGAGATCCCGGGCAACCGGCTGGCGCAGCGCGATCATCCGCAACGTCAGCTCTTCGATTTCGTCTTCCATCGCGTCGATTGACGCATCGGCCGCCTGGCAGCGGGCTGCGAGGGCGGCGTCCCGGCGGGATATGGCCCGGATCGCATCGCTCAGTTGAACCTCGACGCGGCCGCCCATTTCGCTGATGGCGGCGCGCAGGCGGGTCAGCTCCTGCTCGTAGGAGGTGACGATGTGTGACGGTTGGGCATCTGTCATTTTCTGTTACTCGCCGATCCCGTGGTCGGGGCGATCCGGAACCGCCGGACGGCCCGCCGGCTCAGCCGAAGCGGCCGGTGATGTAGCCCTGGGTGCGGCTGTCCTTCGGGTTGGTGAACATGCTGTCAGTCTGGTCGACTTCGACCAGGTCTCCAAGATGAAAGAAGGCGGTCCGCTGCGAGACCCGGGCGGCCTGCTGCATGGAATGGGTCACGATGACGATCGTGTAGTTCTCGCGCAGCTCGTCGATCAGCTCCTCGATCTTGGCGGTCGCGATCGGATCCAGGGCCGAGCAGGGCTCGTCCATGAGGATCACTTCCGGGTTCACCGCGATGGCCCGCGCGATACACAGCCGCTGCTGCTGTCCGCCGGACAGGCCGGTGCCCGGCTGGTCCAGCCGGTCGTGGACCTCTTTCCAGAGGCCGGCCCGCTCCAGGCTGGTCCGCACGATCTCCTCGACCTCGGATTTGTTCTGGGCGGTTCCGTGGATGCGCGGGCCGTAGGCCACATTGTCGAAGATCGATTTCGGGAACGGGTTCGGTTTCTGGAACACCATCCCGACCCGGGCGCGCAGCTGCACCACGTCCAGGCCCGAAGTGTAGATGTCGGTCTGGTCGATCTCGATCGTGCCGGCCACCCGGCAACTGTCGATCACGTCGTTCATTCGGTTCAGGCAGCGCAGGAAGGTGGACTTGCCGCATCCGGACGGGCCGATCAGGGCCGTGACCTCGTGCTCGTAGATGTCCAGATCCACATGCTTCAGGGCGTGCTTCTCGCCATAGAAGACGTTCACGTCCCGGTTCAGGATCTTGACGTGTTTGGTTTCGGTGGCCGGTTTCGGCGTGCTGCTCTCGGACAGCGCCTGTTCGACCGCTTGGGTTCCGTCGTTCATCGCTCTCTCTTTCCTCACCAGCGCCGCTCGAAGCGTTTGCGCAATATGACAGCCAAGGCATTCATAAGCATCAGCACGCCCAGCAGGACCATGATGGCCGCGGAGGTCCGTTCGGTGAACGCGCGTTCCGGGCTGTCCGCCCAGATGTAGACCTGCACCGGCAGCACGGTCGCCGGATCGGTGAAACCCTGCGGAATGTCCACGATGAAGGCGACCATGCCGATCATCAACAGGGGTGCGGTCTCACCCAGGGCCTGGGCCATGCCGATGATGGTACCGGTCATGATGCCCGGCATCGCCAGGGGCAATACGTGATGTGTCACGGTCTGCAGCGGCGAGGCCCCGATCCCCAGGGCCGCCTCGCGGATCGAGGGCGGCACCGCTTTCAGTGCCGAGCGGGCGGCGATGATGATCGTGGGCAGGGTGATCAGCGCCAAGACCATGCCGCCGACCAGCGGCGCCGAGCGCGGCAGGCCGAAGAAGTTCAGGAACATTGCCAGGCCCAGCAGGCCGAAGACGATCGAGGGCACCGCCGCCAGATTGTTGATGTTGACCTCGATCAGATCGGTCCACCGGTTCTTCGGCGCGAACTCCTCGAGATAGACCGCCGCCATCACGCCGACCGGGAAGGACAGCGCCAGGGTGACGGCCAGGGTCAGGATGGAGCCCACCAGGGCACCCAGGATGCCGGCCTCTTCCGGCTCGCGGCTGTCGCCATGGGTGAACAGATCGACGTTGAAGAAGCTCTCGATCTGGCCTTCCTTGTGGAAGGAATCGTACCAGGAGAGTTCGACGTTCCCGACCCGCCGCCGGTCTTCCGGCTGGTTGCGGTCGATATAGCCCTTCACCACGGAATCGATATCGTCGGACAGCTTGATCCAGACCGGGACTGTCTTGCCAATATAGGCCTCCGGATCCGCCTCGACCTGATGGCGCAGGGCCAGATCGGCGTTCGGCGAGATGATGCCGTAGAGCTTCCGGCGCAGCTGCCGATCGCTGGCGGCCTCCGGGAACAGTTCGTCCAGGGTGCCGCGGATCAGCGTGAAATAATCCGCCCGTGCCAGCGACTCTTCGGTGATCGTGCCGGTCTCGTCGGTGAAGTCCTCGCGCTCGAAGGTGATGTCGATATGGACATAGGACTGCCAGAACGCACTGTAGCCCTTCGAGACGATGCTGCCGACCAGGATGAACAGGATCAGGGCGGCGACCATGATCGCGCCCAGCCCCAGCCCCTTGAAGATCCGCTCGGTCCGGTAGCGCCGCGCCAGATGCGGGCCGGACAGGACCGGGCGCTTGATGGCATCGGCGGACGAACGCGGTCTGCCGCCCGGAGGCGTATGCTGGGTTGTGTCAGTCATACTTCTCTCGATATTTGCGGACCACGCTGAGCGCGATCACGTTGAGCGCGAGGGTGACGATGAACAGAACCAGACCCAGCGCGAAGGCCGAAAGGGTCTTGGCCGAGTCGAATTCCTGGTCGCCGACCAGCAGGGTGACGATCTGGACGGTGACGGTGGTGACCGCCTCCAGCGGGTTGAGCGTCAGATTGGCGGCCAGACCGGCGGCCATCACCACGATCATGGTCTCGCCGATCGCGCGGCTGGTGGCCAGCAGCAGGGCACCGACGATGCCGGGCAGCGCCGCCGGGACCACCACCGAGCGGATGGTCTCCGACTTGGTGGCGCCCAGCCCGTAGGAGCCGTCGCGCAGGGATTGCGGCACCGCGTTGATCACGTCATCGGACAGCGAGGAGACGAAGGGGATGATCATGATTCCCATCACCACGCCGGCCGCCAGCGCGCTTTCCGAGGCCACGTCCAGTCCGATCGCCTCGCCGGTATTCCGGAAGAACGGAGCGACGGTCAGGGCGGCGAAAAACCCGTAGACCACCGTCGGGATACCGGCCAGAACCTCGAGCAGCGGCTTGGCGATCGCCCGGAACCGGGGATCGGCGTATTCCGCCATGTAGACGGCGCTCATCAGCCCGATCGGGGCGGCCACCGCCATCGCGATCAGCGTGATCAGCAGCGTGCCCATGAACAGCGGCACCGCACCGAACGCGCCGGAGGAGCCGACCTGGTCGGCCCGCAGGGCGGTTTGCGGCGACCAGTTGAGCCCGAACAGGAACTCGTAGAACGGGACCTGTACGAAGAACCGGAAGCTCTCGAAGATCAGCGAGAACACGATGCCGACGGTGGTCAGGATCGCGATCAGTGAGCTGATGATGAGGATGATGTTGACCGTGCGCTCGACACTGTTCCGGGCCCGCAGATCCGGGGTGATCCGGGAGCGGGCGAGCAGGAAGCCACCGATCCCGACCAAAACCACCAGAGCGACCATCAGCCAGAACCCGGCGGCCTGAAGCGTGATCAGCCGGTCGGCGGCGGCCTGAAGGGCGGGGTCGACATCGCGGCTGACGATGTTGCCGGAGGCGAGGTTTCGGATGTCGTTCAGCAGCAGGCCCAGCCGGTCGGCCGCCAGATCGCCGGTCAGCGAGTCCGGCAGACCGCCCATCACCCAGGCCTGGATCAGCTTTGGCTCGATGAACAGCCAGATCGTCAGGACGAGCAGGGCCGGAATCGCGATCCAGAAGGCGCTGTAGGTGCCGTAGTAGCTCGGAAGCGAGTGCAGGGTCTTCGGCGCACCGCCGCTGACCAGGATCGCCCGGCCGCGGCCGCTCATATAGCCGATCGTGGCCAGTCCCAGGACCACGAAAATCAGGATCAACGTCTGCATGGTGCTCCCCCCCAGGGCGCAAGGTCGGCGGCAAGTGTTTACGCGACATATCCTGAAGATGCCGGCCGGTCGACCGTCGGGCCTTGCCGGCCGGCATGTTCAGAAGAGCGACGACGTTCCGGAATAAAGGGCGTGTGCGGACGGCGCATCCTGCAAAGATGAGAGCGGCGACCGATTGGGCCGCCGCTCCCGAAGCCGGTCCCTTAGTTGAGGGACAGTTTGGTCAGATTGGCGGCCGCGTCGGCAACCGCGTCGCGGTCCTTCTTCGGCAGCGGGATCAGACCCTTGTCGGTCAGGTAACCGGTCTCACCGAAGGCCTTCTCGCTGGTGAACTCGGCCAGGAATTCCTTGATGCCCGGGATCTGCCCGACATGGGCGTTCTTGACGTAGAAGAACAGCGAGCGAGCGACCGGATAGGAGCCGTCGGCGATGTTATCGAAGGTCGGGGCCACGCCATTGATGATCGAGCCGTGGATCTTGTCGGAGTTCTGATCCAGGAAGGAAAACCCGAAGATGCCGAGAGCGGACGGGTTGGCCTCCAGCTTCTGAACGATCAGGTTGTCGTTTTCGCCAGCCTCGATGAACTTGCCGTCCTCGCGCATCGAGCCGAAGACCTGCTTGAACGCTTTGCCGTCGGTCTTCTTCAGGTCTGCCAGGAACGGGATCTCACCGGCGCCCTCTTCCATGACCAGCTCGACGAAGGCGTCGCGCGTGCCGGAGGTCGGCGGCGGGCCGAGGACTTCGATCTCGACGTTCGGCAGGGAGGAGTCGATCTGCACCCAACGGACGTAGGGGTTCGGGACCAGCTTGCCGTCGACCGGCACGTCCTTGGCCAGCGCCAGGAACAGCTGCTCGCGGGTCAGCTTGTAGGTCTCGGATTTGACCGAGTTGCCCAGCACGATGCCGTCGAAGCCGATCTTCATCTCGGTGATGTCGGCGACGCCGTTGCTGGCGCAAAGCTCGACCTCGGAGCTC
>CALAHL010000088.1 GCA_937891725.1 uncultured Rhodospirillaceae bacterium
CGGCCCAGGAGTCGATCGGGCGTCCGATCAGGTCCGGGCGGATCCCCAGGGTGTCGGCGTTGTAGACGGTCGGGATCAGGGTCATGAAGTCGGTCGGGCCGTCGGCGAACTCGGTCGATTCCGACGCGGTCAGATAGCTGACCTTGATCGGCGAGATGCCCTCGCGTGCGACGGGGGTTCCGTCCGGCAGCTCGCCCTTGGTGAAGATCGGGACGATCTTGTCGTAGTACTTGATCTTGGTGACATCCATGCCCCGCAGCTTGCCGCCCGGCACGATCTTCTTGAGCATCCAGTACTCGGCATCCAGCAGATCGAAGGAGGTCGGCTGGGTCACCGCC
The DNA here is from genome assembly GCA_937891725.1 of uncultured Rhodospirillaceae bacterium. Classification (GTDB taxonomy): domain Bacteria; phylum Pseudomonadota; class Alphaproteobacteria; order Thalassobaculales; family Thalassobaculaceae; genus JANSYC01. The sequence continues at coordinate 339 of CALAHL010000088.1, forward strand.
CGCTTCACCACATCGTCCGAGGTCAGCGAGGTGTATTGGATGGTGAAACCCAGATCTTCCTTTGCCTTGTCTGCCAACTGCTTGAACTGGTTCACACCGGTGCCGGCGATGCGGAGCGTGACTGGATCCGCCGCGTGCACGAACGGTGCGCTCAACCCGGCGGTGGTGCCTGCCAGAACGGTTGCCGCAGTCCCCTTCAGCACGGAACGGCGGGAGAGAGATTTCTTCAGTATCGACATGTCGGTTCTCCTCAGTGGATATGCTTCCGATCCGCACCCAGCCGGTGCAGATTGGAAGAACTCCAGCTCACCCGCACGCGGTCGCCCGCGCGCAAGCTGTTGGCAAAGAAGGCGGTGTCCGGTTGCGAGACGCGGAAATCCGTCAGGCCCGGCAAATCGAGACCCAGGCGGACCCATAATCCAAGGTATTCGATCGAGGCGATGGTGGCGGTGAAGCCGTCCTCGGTCTCCGCCTCACCTTCCGCCGGTGCGGATCCCACTGGGACCATGCGAAGCTTGTCGGAACGGATGGCGGCGTCGACCGGATCTCCGACCGACAGACCGTCAGCAGGCAGGGAAAAGCGCACCTCGCCCGCGCCCTTGATCGAGGCGGTTGCCTCATGCAGGCCGTCGACGGTTCCGCTGATCACGTTGTGGTCGCCGATGAAGCGAGCCACGAAGACGCTGGCCGGCCACTCAAACACCTCGCGCGGTGAATTCGCCTGCTCGATCCGGCCGTCATTCATCACGACGACCAGATCCGCCAGGGCCATCGCCTCTTCCTGGCTGTGGGTGACATGCACGAAACTGATCCCCAACTCGGACTGCAACCGCTTCAGTTCCTCGCGCATCCGCACCCGCAGGAACGGGTCGAGCGCCGACAGCGGTTCGTCCAGCAGCAGCACGTCCGGTTTGGTCACCAGCGCGCGGGCCAGCGCCACCCGCTGCTGCTGGCCGCCGGACAGCTGGTTCGGAAGCCGGGCCGCCTGCGCGTCCATCTCAACCAGTTTGAGGTACTCGTGGGCCGCCTCGTGGCGCTCGGCCTTGCCGACACCTTGCATCTTCAGGCTGAACGCGACGTTCTCCAGACAGGACAGATGGGGGAACAGGGCATAGCTCTGAAACATCATCGCCGTGCCGCGCTGGGCCGGCGGCAGGTGGGTGACATTGGACGATCCGATCAGCACGTCTCCGTCAGAAACCGACTCATGCCCTGCGATCATCCGCAGGGTGGTGGTTTTCCCGCATCCCGAAGGCCCAAGCAGGCAGCAATAGCTGCCGCCGGGTATCCGTACATTGATCGACCGTACCGCCTCGACCGTCCCGAAACGCTTGGTCAGACCCACGAGCTCGATGTCTTGCGGTGCGCCGGCCACTTGATCCGTAATCCTTCGCAAATCCGAGATTTTGATCCGTGCCTCGGTCGGTGGGACCGCTGGGAACCTCTCGGGTTCATGGCGCGTAAGTCAGCACGATGCATGCCACTTTCGGAATCGCTGAAACATTGAGCAAGCCTGTCATGGCGGTCAAATTGCGCACAAATCTTAATCAACCAATGGCTATTCGGCGAGCATTAAATCACTGCTTGGAGCCGATCAGCCGTTGTCCTTGCGGTTCAGTTCCATGCCCTTGATCGCCAGTTCCAGATTATGGAGCGTCTGGCGCAGTTCCTTCGCCTGCCGGACCGTCAGGCTCTCTGTGGACAGCGCATATCGGATACCGGAGGCGCGGGCTTGGAGACGGGTCAGCCGCTCGGCGCCTTGGACGATGGTGAAGCTCTTGACTTTGGAGCGGGGGGAGAAGCTGGTTTTGGCGCTGTCGCGGATTTTGTCCGCCGGAACCCCCGCGCCGCGCTTGTCGTACATGCGTGCGAGATCGGCGATGGTCATGCGTCGTTCCGGTCTGCCGCGTCCCGCCATGGATCCTCCCGAACAGCTCGCGTCTGGAACGGCTATTTTACGTAGGGATTCTTCGGCTGTCTCAGGTTTATGCGGATCGGCACGCCGATCAGGCCGAATTCGTCGCGCAGACCGCCGATCAGATAGCGCGCATACGCGTCCGGCAGTTCGGCGGCTTGGCTGACGAAGGCCGAGAAGGTCGGCGGCCGCGCCTTGACCTGGGTCATATAGCGGATCCGGATGCGGCGGCCCTTCGAGAGCGGCGGTGGATGCGCCTCGATCATACGGCCGAGCCAGCGGTTGAGGCGGCTTGTCGGCACCCGGCTGTTCCATAGATCGTACATCTGGAAGACCGCATCCAGCATCTTGTCCAGGCTGCGCCCCCGGATCGCCGAAACCGGAATCCACGGCACGCCGCGCACCTGGGTGAGCGAGGTGTCGAGTCGGTCGCGGATCTGCTGACTGGCGGCGGTCTTGTCCTTGACCGCGTCCCATTTGTTGACCGCGATCACCAGCGCCCGGCCCTCGTCCAAGGCCATCCGAGCAATGGTCAGATCCTGCTTCTCCATCGGCATGGTCGCGTCCAGCACCAGCAGGACCACGTGGGAGAAGTCGATCGAGCGGCGGGTGTCGGCGGTCGACAGCCGTTCGAGCTTGTCAGACACGCGAGAGCGGCGGCGCATGCCGGCCGTGTCGACCAGTTTCAAGGACCGGTCCTTGTAGCTCCATTCGATCTCGATCGCATCCCGGGTGATCCCGGCTTCCGGGCCGGTCAGCAGCCGTTCCTCGCCGATCAGCTTGTTGATCAGGGTCGACTTTCCGACATTCGGGCGCCCGATGACCGCAAGCCGGAGCGGGCCGTCCTCGGGCGGCGGCAGGAACCGCACCTCATCGGGGGAGATCCCGACTTCCAGCAGTTCCTCGATATCCACATCGGCCTCCAGCGGGGCCGCGTGTTCGTAGGGGTCTGCTTCTTCCGGATGCGGGTCGTGGCCGATCGCCTTCATGTTTTCGGCGATGGTGTCGTAGAGATCGCCAAGTCCCTCGCCGTGCTCGGCGGACAGCGCAATCGGATCGCCAAGACCCAGCCTGTAGGCCTCCGCAAGCCCGGAGATGCCGCCTCGACCCTCGCATTTGTTCGCGACCAGAACGACCTTGGCGTCGGTCTTCCGCAGCCAGCCCGCAAAATGGGAATCGAGCGGGGTTACTCCGGCCCGCGCGTCGATCATCATGAAGACCAGATCGGCCTGGGTGACCGCCAACTCGGTCTGCCGCCGCATCCGGGCTTCCAGGCTGTCGTCGGTGGCATCCTCAAGACCGGCGGTGTCCACAATGGTGAAGTTGAGATCGGCGATCCGGCCGTCGCCTTCGCGGCGGTCGCGGGTCACGCCGGGGGTGTCGTCAACCAGGGCATGACGTTTGCCGATCAGCCTGTTGAACAGGGTCGACTTGCCGACATTGGGACGGCCGATGATCGCGATCTTGAACGCCATTCTGGTTTCATCGCCTCGTTTTCATCGCCTCGACATCATCGCCAAGCGTGAATGTTTCCGTCATTGGTCAGAAAATAGATCGTGCCTTCGGCCACGATCGGAGACACGAAGATATCGTCTCCCACATCGATCCGACCGAGGATATCGCCGGTATAAGGCGAGACTGCGTAAGCCTGGCCCAGGGAATCTCCGACCAGCAGTCGATCCCCCACAAGGACCGGCCCAACATACTGGATTGGGTCGTCCTGGTCTTCCATGTCTTCGAACGGCGGCAGCTGCGTCACCCAGCGGGCGCGCCCATCGCGGCGGGTGAGGGCCACCAACTGCGCGCCGTCAGCCATGACGAACACGAATTCGCCCGCGACCCAAGGGGTGCTGATCCCGCCGATGGGGCGCTCCCAGATCCGGGCGCCGGTTGCCAGATCGATCGCCGCCATCAGCCCGCCATTGCTGATCGCAAAGGCCCGGTTCTCGTCGATCACCGGGTTGCCGCGAATATCGGCTAGCCGGGCGACGGACTGCGCCACACGGAGGTTGCTCAGGCTTTCGAGCCATTGAACCCGACCGTTCTCGGCTCGAAGGGCGAACAGCTCACCCGATGTGTAGGGGACCAGCACGATTGGGCCGGTTGTCGCGGGCGCGGCACCGCCCAGCAGAGAGGTAACTTCACTGATACCTTGGTGATCCCAAAGCCGCTCTCCGGTTTCGGCGGACAGCGCGAACATCCGATTCTCGATCGTGACGGCGAACAATCGGCCATTGCCGTAGCCCGGCGCACCGCGGGCCGGGCCGGGCAGACTGACCCGCCAAAGCTCCGCTCCGGTCTCTGGGTTCAAGGCCATCGCCTCGCCGTAGCCGGTGGTCACGAAGACCCGACCGTTGCCGGTCGTAACACCACCCGGAAAGATCGCGTCATCCTCGTCTTCCGGTCGCAGGTCGAGGCTCCACAGGCGGCTGCCGCTTGCCGCGTCCAGCGCGGTCAGCGTGGCATCGGAATCAAGAGCAAACAGCCGACCGTCGGCGATGACCGGCTGTGCCACGAGGCCCTGCTCGTCGTCGCCGCCGCTGCCGATCGAGCGGGACCAGACCTCGCGGAGGTTGTCGGCGGCTTCCAGGTGGCCGTTCGATTTGTCCGCTTCGCCGCCCGGTTGCGGCCAGTCCGCGTTGATGCGGGGCGGCGGGAGGATGACGGGAATATCGGCCACGCCCTCATCGGCCGTCAGCCCCTCCTCGATCAACAGAATCGGAATTCGGTTGCCGGGCAACGGTACTTCGTCGTCTTCGCCGAAGAAGTCAGTCGCGCCGCAGGCCGAGAGGGTTGCAGCCAAGATGATCGCGGCGCCGAGCCGGATAAATCGATGGCGGTCGACCACGGCCGGTCCTGTTGAAGTGGGGCCGGTCGAGATGTCTGATGTGGACCGGTCTGGTCGGATCATCGGCGGCGTGCCTCAACCACCAAGTGCCGCGACCAGTTCGGTCGCGCGGGCGCGCAGGCTGTTCGGGATATCGGTCTGTTGCGTAAGTTCCAGCAGGATCGTCCGGGCGGCATCGACGTCGCCGGTGGAGAGCGCCAGCACCGCTTCCGCCTCACGGGCGAGCGGACGCCAGGGGGAGCTCTCCGTCAAAGCTGGGGCCAACATTTCCGTCAGCTCTGCCGCCGGCGTGCTGCCGATCTTCAGACGAACCAGCTTGACCGTCGCAAGGTCGCCATAAGGCTTGGGGGTGGCGGAGTCGGACGCAATCGCCTGATAGGTCGCTGCGGCGCCGTCGACATCACCGGCTTTGACCTGGGCCGCTGCTTCCTGGAAGCGCGCGATCATCGCGTATCCGGCGTCGGCGTCACCCGCAAACTGGCTCAAAGCGGTGGCGGCGGCGGCAGGCTGATCGTCCGCTAAGGGCAAAAGGGCGGATTCCAGTGCTGCGGATTGCTTGGCCCGCGCGTCTGCCTTGTAGTTGGTCCAGAAGACGTTGCCGGCCACGCCCAGCACAACGGCTAAAGAGATCGCAATGACCCAGCCGCCGTATTTGCTCCACAGCTTCGCAGCACGTTCCTGCTGCAGCTCTTCGTCGACCTCGCGAAAGATGTCGGCCACGGTTTCCTCGCCAATTGGATGACCCTAGTTTTGGCCCCTGCCTAGGGGAGCCGCAAGTTAGCGATCCCGCACCCGGAAAGCAAACATCGGAATGGAACGCCGATCCTTTTGGTTTTGCCGGCCCGATCGCCGAGCCGTTCGGCACCGAATGCCCTGTGATCGGCAAGGGGTTTACCCGGCTTCGGAATTCGGAAACAATTTCACAATGGACCTGTGCGTTTGAGGGTTCGGAAACTGAGCCTAACACTGCGTCCACCACTGTGGGAGACGGTGCCGCCCGATGGATAATCTGATCCGCCTTCCGACCGGCCCGGGTCCGTCCCGGGGACATTCCCGGGGACTTTCAAAGCCGTTTTTCTTTACCCGTTACGAGATGGGCCAGTTGATGGCTTTGTATTCCAGTCGGGTGGCCGCCGGAGAGTGGCGGGATTACGCATTCGACCAGTTGGATGACATGGCGGTGTTCTCGATCTTCCGTCATACCCACGAGAAGGCCTTGTTCTCGGTTGCCAAGGTCCAGAAAAAGGGTCAGCGCACACCCAGTTTCGCGCTCTATTCCGGGCAGAAACGGATGAAGTCCGCGTCCTCCCTGCTCGACGTTATAGACACATTCGACAAACTCCCCCGCTTGGTTCAGGGCTGATTGAAGGACCGGTTGAGACTGGGCATCTGGCTTGTTTGTCTTAAATGTTCTTGTTATGTTCTTTTTCCAGAAACGAGGGGAACGGGACCAGGACGATGGGGCGGTTCAAGCGGGAGATGATGTCGCGGGACGATCGGGGTCAGCAGGCGGCCCGACTGTCGGATCTGCTCGAGTCGAAAGTCGGCGTTTTCTGCTGGTGCAACCGCTGCGGCCACCATGCCGAAGCTGCGTCCGCCATGCTTGCAGCCCAGTTGGGGCCGGACTTCCCGATCCCGGAGATTGGCGCCCGGATGCGCTGCAGCGCGTGTGGGTCCAAGGATGTCGCCACCCGGCCGGCTTGGCCGAGCCAGGGTCAGGCGACCCAACACTCCGCTTAGCACGAGAGGCCACAGCTCGCGCGGCAAGATCTGCCGCTCGGCAGGATCCAGAGCGGGAACGAGACGGATCCGGCGGCGAACGCGACGGCTTTTCCACTCGGTGAAATCGACGAATCGCTGAGAATCAATATGTTTTAAAGCGTTCTTGAAAGCGGTGCCGAGTCGGCACGTGGTTTGCTTCTTGGATCGCAACCGGCGGCGCAGATCCAACCCCGGGAGATGTCCCAGCAACCCCGAGCGGAGGAGTTCCCTTCGATGCGACGCAGAACAACCGTGGGCCGCGCGTCCGAACGTCGACGTGATCGGCGCATGATGGCTCCCATGACCGCCGTGATCGGCAACACCCCCTACGCGATCGGGGATTGGAGCCTGGGCGGTGTACGCATTCTGGACTATTTCGGGTCTCTGGAGACCGGGGATGTCGCGAGCATTCGTGTCCTGGTTCCGACCGCCGGTCCAGGCGCTTTGTTCCACGCGACGGGCGAGGTCCGCAGACGCGATCCCGACGACGGAGATCTCGGCATGGCGTTTTCGGATCTCGACGGCATCGCCTTCGACACGTTGAGCCGGTATCTTCGGGAGAGATTGTTGCGTGGTCACGCCTGATCGGAGGTCTGCTTGACGTCCGTCCGGGCTCTTCAAGATAAAGGACGCGCCATGCGCGGCTCAAGCACCCCTCCATCGGCGGCGCGCAGCGGAACAAGAGCTCCGGGCGCCAGACCTCAGGGCGGCAATCGACCGGGTCAGGCGCGGGCGGGATCGAGCGCGCCGTTGCCCGATCCGCTATCGGCTCTCAAGCCGGAGACGGAGGCGGATGACTCTGCTTTCCCCAGTCTCAAGAAAGTGCCCGCCACCGAGCGGGCCGAGGAAATCATCGGGGAGTTGAAAGAGGCAATCCTCAACCCCGGTCGGGTCGATGGCAGCACCGGCATGGCCGTCGGTGACTGGTCGAAACTGGCACGTCGCAAGATCATCAAGGCGATCCGAGACGCCGAGATGTCGGCCGCGATGCGGGAGCTGATGTCGGCCAACCGGATCGGTGGGTTGTGCGTACGGGTCGGCTTTCTGTTGCTGGCCGCCGCTGCCGCGTTCTACGCATTTTGGTTTGGGGCGGTATTCGTCTGGGAAAGCTACGGGGCCGTGTATGGGATTGGCGCCATCGCTTCCGCTCTTGGTCTCTGTATCGCATTCGTCGTCGCGGGCCTGATGATGAGTGGTGAGGATGTCGAGGAATTTCGCCGCGACGTGAAGCGCAAGTTCGGCGACGGGCGTTAGATCCCGGCCTGTCTTTCGATGAGCAAAATTCTTATTGCAATTAATTCTCAACAACAATATTTCTTTGTTGCGACTGATTTGCAATAGAGGAGCTGTGCATGTCCACATCCATTCTGGATCCCGAACTCGGCGTGGCGGACGCGGGGTTCGAAGAGGCAGAGACCGCCGTGCGACCGGACGCACTCACAATCTCCAAGCTGTCGACCGCTGAACTGTTGATGGTTTGGGGCCTGCGACATTGGGTGGCCTGTCTCAAGGCGCGCACGGATCCTGGACCCTTGCTGCTCGAGGGCTTCGCCAAAGCGAAGATCCGAGAGGCAGTACGTCCGTTTGATCAAATCCTGACGCTGACGCTCACGGGAGCCTCGGCGCCGCGCGATGTGCGCTGCCCCGGCTGCGCAGGAGTAGGCGACGCGGAATGGGATTTCCTGGATGCGATCGCCCTATCGCAGATCGATCGCCGTTTCGATCTGCGTAAGTCGGTCGGCAACTGGCTGTACCCGGCGGCCGCCCGGCAGGTCTGTGGTCTGTTTCTTGAACTGGCGCCGGTCATGCGGGCGCAGAATCTGATCGTCTTCCCGAGGCGCCTGGTCGGCATGACGACCGAACGGGGCTTTGGGTGGATTCCGGGTCAGGCGCGCAGCCGAAAGAGTCTGCACTGACCTACTGTCCGTGCCAGGGTTGGCCGGGGTTGGATGGACCCCCGAAGACCGGAGGTTACGCGACCTCCGGTCCCTCTGAGACGATGATCAAGCAGGAAGCCTGATCGCGTGCGGTCAGATGCTGAAGTCCGGCAAGGCCGGCGGCACCGCTCGGGGTTGTCGCAGCGCCATGTGCGGTGAATCGATCCGCCGCGGCCTGAGCTTCCGCGTCGGTGACGGTGACGAACAGATCCGCG
>CALAHL010000089.1 GCA_937891725.1 uncultured Rhodospirillaceae bacterium
CGATCGGGGCGATCAGCGTCACGTTGAACTTCAGGTTGTCGCCCGGCATCACCATCTCGGTGCCCTCGGGCAGCTCTACCGTTCCCGTCACGTCCGTCGTGCGGAAGTAGAACTGCGGGCGGTAGTTGGCGAAGAACGGCGTGTGGCGGCCGCCTTCTTCCTTGGTCAGGATGTAGGCCTCGGCCTCGAACTTGGTGTGCGGGTTCACCGACTTCGGCTTGCACAGAACCTGGCCACGCTCCACACCCTCACGGTCGATGCCGCGCAACAGGATGCCCACGTTGTCGCCCGCCTCGCCGCGGTCGAGAAGCTTGCGGAACATCTCGACGCCGGTGCAGACCGACTTCTTGGTGTCGCGGATGCCCACGATCTCGATCTCGTCGCCGACGTTGATCACGCCGCGCTCGATCCGCCCCGTCACAACCGTGCCGCGGCCCGAGATCGAGAACACGTCCTCGATCGGCATCAGGAACGGCTGGTCGATGGCACGCGCCGGCGTCGGAATGTATTCGTCCACCGCCTTCAGAAGCGCGCGGATCGAATCCTCGCCGATGTCCTTGCGCTCGCCGATCATCGCCTGGTGGGCCGAGCCCTTGATGATCGGAATGTCGTCGCCGGGATACTCGTAAGAGCTGAAAAGCTCGCGCAGCTCCATCTCGACCAGTTCGACCAGTTCCTCGTCATCCACAAGGTCGATCTTGTTCATGTAGCACACCATGTAGGGGATACCCACCTGGCGGCCGAGCAGGATGTGCTCGCGCGTCTGCGGCATCGGGCCGTCGGAGGCCGCGCACACCAGAATCGCGCCGTCCATCTGCGCCGCACCCGTGATCATGTTCTTCACATAGTCGGCGTGGCCGGGGCAATCGACGTGCGCGTAGTGCCGTGCCGCCGTCTCGTATTCCACATGCGCCGTCGAGATCGTGATCCCGCGAGCACGCTCTTCCGGCGCGCCGTCGATCTGGTCATAGGCCCGGAACTCGCCAAAATACTTCGTGATCGCCGCCGTCAGCGTCGTCTTGCCATGGTCAACGTGGCCGATCGTGCCGATGTTGACATGCGGCTTGTTGCGTTCAAACTTTGCCTTGCCCATGGGGGACCGCGCCTCTTGCTGGGGCCCCGGGGGCCCGTTTCAAACTCGGCGCGGTAGATAAAGCCGAGGTCGGGAAAAGGCAAGCACCCGCGCGGGCCTTGGTGATTGGCGGTGACGTGCGCGCCGGGGCGGGCTATAGAACTACCAGCGCATCAACCGCGGGATGACCGATCTGCCCCCACCAGCCCCCCAGTCCCTGCTGCCGCGCCTGATCGACCTTGTGTTCGGCCAGCGCCTGCCCGCCGACCTGCCCGCGGTTGCCCAGCGCGCCATCGTCGCCGACCGGCGGGCCAGCGAGATTCTGGTGTGCCTCATCCAGTTCGGGGCCATCGCCTTTTTCGGCACCTTCTATGCCCTGACGCCCAAGGCTTTTCCGCCCTCTGTGCCGTTCGAGCCGGTGCCCTGGGCGCTGGCGGCCTATTTCGTGTTCACGACCCTGCGCCTCTGGCTTGCTCTGCGCGACAGGCTGGGGCCGGTCTTCCTTTCGCTCTCGATCCTTGTGGACATCACCGTACTGATGGTGACGATCTGGAGCTTCCATCTGCAATACCAGCAGCCGCCGTCATTCTATCTCAAATC
>CALAHL010000090.1 GCA_937891725.1 uncultured Rhodospirillaceae bacterium
CCTGACCATCCGCGCCTTCATGATGGCGTCCGCCTCGATGCTGGCCCCGTTTTCCTACAGCACGATCATCTGGGCGACCCTGATCGGGATCTTCGTCTTCGGATCGTTTCCGGACATGCCGACCCTGATCGGGACGACGGTTCTGGCCGCCTCGGGGCTTTATGTCTGGTATCGGGAACGCCAACGGGCGATTGAGCCAACCGTTCCGGGCGGGTCGATCGCCGAGGTGGCGCAAGAACTCAACCCGTCGGCCGAAGCCGACGGGTCGGAGGACGCAAGGCGGGAGGGTTAGCCGGCGATCGGTGTGCCGCCGCCGACCGAAGTGGACCGGTGCGGCTCGCGCAACAGTTTCCAGGCAAACCGGACCAGGAGGATCGCGCTGACCGTTCCAAGACCAAGAATGGCAAAACCTATGCTTCCGGATGCCATCGCAGCGGAGGCCATCAGCATCGACAGGCCAACCGCGAACAGCATCGTTATGCTGATCGACAACATGGAGGGCACAAGAAATGCCTGCATCCGTTGGGCGTCCTGCTCCAGCCAGCGGGCAGAGAGGGGCAGAGCAATGGCGCCGAGCGCCAACAAGGCCATCGCCGAGGACAACTCAACCAGAACCGTTTCCATTTTTGTAATTCCGACCCCGAATGCTTTCGACGTCGGGCCGGGGCGACCTATGACGCCTTAACACTATGGGCCTTTCAGAGAGAGGTTAACGATGACATTTCGTCCGACGTGAGGTGCGCCGGACGCATACCTCGCTACAGTTTTGTGGCACGCAAACGCAGCGCGTTGCCGATCACCGAGACCGAACTCAAACTCATCGCCGCCGCGGCCAGCATCGGGCTCAGGAGCAGTCCGGTCACTGGGTACAGCACACCCGCCGCGATCGGCACACCGACCGCGTTGTAGACAAAGGCGAAGAACAGGTTCTGGCGGATGTTGCCCATGGTCGCTCGGCTCAGCTTGATCGCCCGGACCAGGCCGTTCAGATCGCCTTTGACCAGGGTGATTCCGGCGCTTTCAATCGCCACATCGGTGCCGGTGCCCATGGCGACACCCACATCGGCCTGGGCCAGGGCGGGCGCGTCGTTCACCCCGTCACCGGCCATGGCGACGATTCGGCCTTCGTCCTGCAGGCCCTTTATGACCGCGTGTTTCTGCTCCGGCAGCACATCCGCTTCGACCCGGTCGATTCCCAGTTCCCTGGCGACGGCACCGGCTGTGGTCGCATTGTCCCCGGTCAGCATGACGACCGTGATGCCTTCGTCATGCAGCGCCTTCAGAGCGGCGGCGGTGGTCGGTTTGATCGGATCGGAAACCGCGACGAGTCCGGCAAGCGCGCCGTCGACTGCCACGAACATGGCGGTCGCGCCACGTGACCGGAGTTCCTCCGCGTCCGACATCAGGGCAACCAGGTCGATGTCATTTTCCTCCAGGAACGTTGCATTTCCCAGAAGCACGGTCTTCCCGCTGACCGTGCCGCGCACGCCACGTCCGGTGACCGACGAGAAGTCTTGCGCGTCCGGGATCTCCAGACCCTTGTCCTTCGCCCCCGATACGATCGCGTTGGCCAAGGGATGCTCGCTTGCCCGTTCCAGCCCCGCGACCATCGCCAGCAGTTTGTCGGCATCCATATCGCCGGCGGTCCGCACTTCTGTCAGTTTCGGCTTGCCCTCGGTCAGCGTGCCGGTCTTGTCGACCACCACGGTGTCGACCTTCTCCATTCTCTCCAGCGCCTCGGCGTTCTTGATCAGGACACCCGCCTGCGCGCCCTTGCCGGTGCCGACCATGATCGACATCGGGGTGGCGAGACCCAGCGCGCAGGGACAGGCGATGATCAGCACGGAAACGGCTGCGACCAGAGCGTGGCTGAACTGCGGCTCCGGGCCGAAGATCGCCCAGGCAGCGAAGGCCAGGATCGCGATCCCGATCACCGCCGGCACGAAATAGCCTGCGACATGATCCGCCAGCTTCTGGATCGGCGCGCGGGAGCGCTGGGCTTCCGCCACCATCTGGACGATCCGCGACAGCATGCTGTCGCCGCCAACCTTCTCGGCTTCGACGATCAGCCCGCCGGTGCCGTTCAGGGTGCCGCCGATGACCTTATCTCCGGTGGTTTTCTCGACCGGGATCGACTCGCCGGTCACCATGCTTTCATCGATCGAACCATGACCGTCGACCACTACGCCGTCGACCGGAACACTTTCGCCCGGGCGCACGCGCAGCCGGTCTCCGACCGCGATCTTGTCGAGCGCCACGTCCTCGTCGTCACCGCTTTCGGTGATCCGTCGTGCGGTCTTCGGCGTCAGGTCCAGTAGCGCCTTTAAGGCCCCGCTGGTCTGCTCACGGGCGCGCAGCTCCATCACCTGACCCAACAGAACCAGCGCGATGATGACCGCTGCCGCCTCGAAATACAGCCCGACCCGACCGTCGGCGTCCCGGAACGAGGCCGGGAAAATATCGGGGATCAAAGTCGCCACGACACTGTAGGCGAAGGCGGCTCCGGTGCCGATGGCGATCAGGGTGAACATGTTGAGGTTCATCGTTCGGATCGACGACCAGCCACGTTCGAAGAACGGCTTGCCGCACCACACGACGACCGGGGTTGCGAGCGCCAGTTCGACGAAGTCGAGCGCCCGACCCGGAACGGCTGCGAACAGGTCGGGGATCAGGTGTCGGCTCATCGCAAGGACCATCGCCGGCAGGGCGAGCGCCAGGCTGATCCAGAACCGGCGGGTCATATCGACGAGTTCGGGGTTCGGACCCTGATCGACTTCCACAGTGGTGGATTCCAGGGCCATCCCGCAGAGCGGGCAACTGCCGGGCTCATCCTTCATGATCTCGGGGTGCATCGGGCAGGTGTATTGAGTTTTGGTCATCTTCTGCGCCGGATTGGCAGGCTCCAGCGCCATGCCGCATTTCGGGCAGCTGTCCGGCTTTTCGCTCCAGACGCCCGGACACATCGGACAGATGTAACCGCCGCGTTTCTGTTCCTCGTCGGAGACGGTTCTGTCGTAGTGATGCCCGTGCGCATGGCAGGAGGGAGTCGTGGCCTCCGGTTTTGCAGCGTGACAGGACGGTGCTTCAGCCTTCGGCTTGCCAGCGTGGCAGCTTGGCGTCGGGTCGGCGGACATGGAACTCTCCTGATGAATGCAGTGTTCATATGGGGCTTCCAGTGGCTGGAAGGTCAAGGGCGCCTGACGCGATGCCGCTCAGAGGGTATAAATCGACGTCACTATCCAGCTTGAGGCCTTGCCGATGTCCGCGACGAACGAGCCTGCCACCTATGCCACATACCCGACCTTTCTGGGCCTGCGGAACGCAACGCGGGAAGCGGCGTTCACCATCGCCGGGGTGCCGCTTGATCTGGGGACCACCAACCGCTCGGGCACCCGCTTCGGGCCGGCGGCGATCCGGGTGGCCAGCCGGATGCTGGTGGATGGTGCACATCCGGATAGCGGTTTCGATCCCCGCACGCTTGATCTGGCCGATATCGGAGATTTCCAGCCCGTGATTGGCGATATCGCAGCCTCCCATCGGCAGATCGAGGCGGCGGCACATGGGCTGAACCATCTCATCGCGCTCGGCGGAGATCACAGTATGACTCTGCCGCTGATGCGGGCGTTGTGCGCGCGGACCGGGCCGATCGGGCTGGTCCATTTCGATGCCCACGTCGATACGTGGTCGGACAATTTCGGTCAGAGTCTGGCCCATGGCTCGCCGTTCTACCACGGTATCAAGGAGGGGTTGGTCGACCCCAAGCGGCACATCATTCTAGGCGCGCGCTCTCCGATCGGTGTCGAAACCATGACCTGGACCAAGGATCAGGGGGTCACAGTGCTGTCGGCGGAAGACGTGCATCTGACCTCGATCGATGCGGTCGTGGCCCGGGTGCGGGAAGTGGTGGGGCAGGGGCCGACCTATCTCACCTTCGACATCGACAGTCTCGACCCCTCCGCGGCTCCGGGAACCGGCACTCCCGAGATCGGCGGACTGTTCAGCTGGCAGGCCCGCGCGATCCTGCGGCGCTTGTCCGGTATCGACTGGGTCGGAATGGATGTGGTCGAGGTGGCCCCGGCATACGATAGTTCAGAGATTACGGCCTTGGCGGCGGCCCATATGGTGTTCGAGTACCTCTGCCTGCAAGGATAGCGTCTAGCGGCTTTCGATCAGGGCGCCTGCGATGTCCCGCCATTCCTGGCGAAGCGGATCGGCGCAGTGCGGGCGCCCGGCGCGGCGATACCAATATCCAGCGTTGCTTTCGTCCCCCTCGACCCGATGCAGATGCGCATGGACCCAGGCCGCGTCTTCGCCGGTATCCGATTGCGCCGCCTGATGCGCGCGCTCCCAATCTCCCTTGGCTTGCCACCACAGGCCGAGCAGGGCGGGACTCAGCCCTTCGGGCGGCTGCTCGGCAGCCAGGCTGTCATCAAAACGCTTGAAATCCATCGGCGGTTCTCCCTTGACCCTGACCGGCCCAACGCCGCGCCGGTCGCGTGTGACGAGAAATAACCACTTGTTAACGCATTTCCCGCAAGGTCTCAAAAGCGTATCATTAACGTCTTATGTAGCCGCGACAGGTGTACAGCGATGGCCGGGTCGGATCCTAGAGATCCCTTTGAGGATAAGTCCTCTGTGCCTGTGATGCCGACCTCGGTGTTGAGTGCGGCGCCGGACGAGGCGGCTGTTGAGGATGGTTGGGAGTCGAAGATCGGGCGGACCGAATTCAATCATCTGATGGCAACCCACGAAGCTTTCCTGAAATCAGGCAACCCGGAGTCCCGTCTGAATGTCGCCGGTGCCACCGTCGAAGGCATTCAGGCGACCGAGTTGGACATGTCGGGAGCGGTTTTCACCGCGGCCACGCTTCGGTACTGCACGTTCTGGCGGTCCAAGTTCGACGAGGCCATTTTTGATCGGGCCACGTTGCGGGGCGCTGTTTTCGAGAACAGCAGTTTTGTCGATGCCAAGATGCGTGGAGCGATCCTGCGCGGCGCCAGCTTCAAAGGCGCGAATATGACGGGCGTCGATTTGAGCCCCAATCGATATGGCGGTGGAAACCAGCCCTCGGATCTGGTTGGCGCGCGTCTTTCGGAGGTCAATCTCAGCGGCGCGAAAATGGCGGATGCGGATCTGGAGCGCGCGGATCTGAAGGATGCCAATCTCGACAACTCGGACATGCGCCATTGCAACCTGTTCGAAGCGAATTTCGCCGGTGCGACTCTGAAGGGTGCCAATCTTGCAAACGCCAATCTGGCCGGAGCCAATTTAGAAGGTGCCGATCTTACCGGCGCGGATCTGAGCGGGGCCACCTTGCGGAACGCGAAACTGGCGAACACGATTCTGGATGGTGCCAATCTCAGCGGAACCGATCTGAACCAGGCGGTCGAGCATCTGGATCCGGACATGCGGGCGGATATCGACCGGCATGTCGAATGGGTGATGTCTGAAGGCAAGACCGGAAAACGGTTATCCTGGGCCGGGAAGACGATCAGGTCGCTCGATCTTTCGAACCTTGATTTCACACTTGCCGATCTGACCGGCATGGAGATCATCGGGGTGAAGTTCAGAAGGGCTTACCTGACCGGCGCCGATTTCACCGGCTCCCGTCTCGAGCAGGTCGACTTGACCGATGCCGACATGCGCGGGGCCAATATGACGGACACGAAGCTGAAGGGCGTCAATCTGCCCGACGCGCGCTTGGAAGATCTGGCGATCGAAACCCGCGACAAGCGCCGCAAGACGATTCAGACCCGGATGCCGAAGACCGCGCTCGGCTCGTGATTGCGATTTGGCCGGCCTGCCGCCAATATCTGCCGCGAGCGCATCGCCGGAGCCTATTCCGGGAAGATGCCGGAGTTCATGGGAGGCCAGCATGTCATCACCAGAGTCGTCAGCTTCGGGCTATACCAAGCGGGACTGGGGCAGCCATCCGCCGCTGATCCATCCGGATTACAAATCCACGGTTCTGCGAGGCCCCACCAAGCCGCTGATTCCTTTGCAGCCCGGTCTGACCGAGATGACGGGGCCGGTTTATGGACATGAGGCTCTGGCGCCGCTTGATGCGGATCTGACCCGCAACGGTGTCCGGAACGGGGAACCGGTGGGCGAACGGATCATCATCACCGGGCGGGTGCTCGACGAGCTTGGGCGCGGTGTTCCGAACACGCTGATCGAGATCTGGCAGGCCAACGCGTCCGGTCGATACGTCCACGCCGCCGATCAGCATGCGGCCGCGCTGGACCCGAATTTCTTCGGCGGTGGGCGCTGCGTGACCGACCTGGACGGGCGCTACAAGTTCTACACGATCAAGCCGGGCGCCTATCCCTGGCCGAACCATTTCAACGCGTGGCGGCCGAACCATATTCACCTGTCACTGTTCGGGACCAGCTTTCTCTCGCGCCTTGTCACTCAACTCTATTTCCCCGGAGATCCGCTGCTGGATCTTGACCCGATCTTCCTGGGTACACCGGAGGCGGCGCGGGATCGGCTGGTCGCCAAATTCTCGATCGATGCGACCGAGGAGGGTTTCGCGCTGGGCTACGCCTTCGACATCGTGCTGCGCGGCCCGCTGTCCACGCCGATGGAGGGCTGAGCCATGGCGGATTTCAAGCAAACCCCGTCCCAGACCGTCGGCCCGTATTTCGCCTATGGCCTGACGGCAAAACAGTACGGCTACCCGCAGACCTCGATCGCCGAGGGCGTGCTGGTGGGCGACGACACCGAGGGAGAGCGGATCACCCTGATCGGCCGGGTGCTCGACGGAGAGGGGAAGCCGGTCTCCGATGCGATGGTCGAGATCTGGCAGGCCGATGCTCAGGGCCGCTACACCCATCCTGCCGACCCGCGCGGCTCGAATTCCACCTTCGTCGGCTTCGGGCGGCTGGGGACCGGAACCGACCCGCAGAACAGGTTCATGTTCCAGACCGTGAAGCCGGGCGCCGTCGCTGAGGGCCAGGCGCCGCATATCACGCTGATCCTGTTCATGCGCGGCTTGCTGACCCATCTGTACACCCGGGTCTATTTCTCCGACGAGGCGGAAGCCAATGCCTCGGACCCGGTGCTGACGGCGGTGCCTGCGGATCGGCGCGGCACGCTGATCGCCGCCCGCGAGGCCGGTGCGAACGGTGTAGAGTATCGGATCGACATTCATATGCAGGGTCCGGATGAGACTGTGTTCTTCGACGCCTAGCACGCGCGGGGAGATCTAGATCTGCCCCGTTTCCCGCCGCTTGAGGTCGCGGATCAGGAACCGGGCCGGGTGGAGCGCCTCGGCCAAGGTCCGGTCGACCGGCAGCGGCTCTCCAAACATCAGGCTGGCCAGCAGCTCAGCCATGAGGGGAGCCGTGACCAACCCGCGTGATCCCAAGCCGGAGAGGACAAACAGTCCCGGTTTCAACGGCGCGGGGCCGCCCGCGTGGACCGAGGCGTCGGTCCCGAGATGCGCATAGGCGGACAGATACGCCTCGGCCTGCGGCACCGGCCCGACCGCTGGAAGCTGATCCGGGGTCGATGCCCTGAGACTCGCCCGACCCGGCCCCGGGCTCGGTGCATCCTGAATCAGTCTCCGCAGACTATCCGGTAACCCTCTGAAATTTCGTATATCATCGTCCGGAAGTGCCGGTTGTGGCCAGAGCAATGGGTCGAACCCGCCGCGGTCAAAGGTTGCACCGAGAGCGTGCACGCCATTCTGCGCCGGTGCCAGATATCCGCCATAGGTGATCACCGCGCGCAGCCGGAGGCTCGCGCGGGTCGCCGGTTGCGCCGTGAGCTGGCCGCGCACCGGTACCATCGGCACGCCGTCCAGGAGCGGATGCCCCACCGCGCCGGAGCCGAGGGCGAGCACGGTGCCCGCGACGTCCGGCGGAAGTGTGTTTCCAACCTCGTCCCACTGTTCGGGCCTGTGCCGACCGGCCAGCCCCGTGACCCAGTCCACCGGTGAGATCCATCCGCCGCGCGCATAGGCGATGGCCGGGCGGTCGAGCGCCACGCCGGCCAGGCGGCTGGCCTCGGCCGCATCGACCAACCGCCCGCCGACGGCGTCCAGAGCTCCGGCCTCGGCCAACCGCAGCAGCCGCTTGGCCGCAACCCCGTCAACCGCCAGCTCGATGGCACTGCAGGGATCATAGGGCACGTCCAGGCGGCCGATTTCGGCCAGCGCATGGCGGAAGGCCGTGACCGACAGGGTGTCCGGCGGAGAGGGTGACACGGTCGGTCGGGGCATCAGGATCCCAACCGGATTGCCGGAGGCTTCCGGTGCCAGCCCGGCCCGCCGGTCGATCCACCGCACCTCACGCCCGCGTCGTCGGAGCGCGCGGACCATGGATGCGCCGGCGATCCCGGCGCCCACCACCAGAATGGGGCCGGCGGGGACGCTGGCCGATGGCAGGAACCACGGCGGCGTGGTGTCGGTGTCGGGACCTGCGAAGGTTCCCGCGATGCAGGACCATTTGTTGCCGAAGCCCGGGCGCTTCTGAATCTCGAACCCGACCGCCTGAAGCTTTCGTCGGACCTCGCCTGCTGCCGTGAAGGACGCCAAACGGGTGCCCGGGCGGCTGAGCCGGGCGACCTGATCGATCACACCCTCCGACCACATCGCCGGGTTCTTCGCCGGCGCGAACCCGTCCAGGAACCAGGCATCCATCCGGGCAGAGATCCCGCGCAAAGCGTCCTTGGCGTCTCCGATCACCAGGGTCAGACAGACCCGATCCCGCGGGAACCAGATCCGGTGATGTCCGGGACCCGGACTCGGATAGCCGTCGACCAATTGCCGCGCCAGCGGCGCCAGATCCGCAAACGGCTTCAACGCCTGCGCAAGTGCGCCCCGGGCAATCGGGAACCCCTCGACTGAGACAAAATGCAGGACACCGCCGGGCGGTCGGGTGCGTCTCCACAGGTCCCAGATCGAGAGGAAGTTCAATCCGGTGCCGAACCCGGTCTCCCCGATCACAAAAGTCGTGCGATCCGACCATGCGTCAGGCAGGTCGCAGCCCGCTTGGAACACATGGGCGGTCTCGGCCAGACCGTTTTCCCGCGCGTAATAGACGTCGCCAAACCGATTGGAGACGGGTGCGCCCTCGGCAAAAACCAACTGCGGATCGCCGGCGGGTCGGCGCATACGATCGTCCTCCAAACTGCGTCCGCCATTGTCAGGGTCACGGCGGCGCGCTATGGCTGCGAAAACATTGTGCAAATTGCAAGCACGAAGATCTTGAGCGGGTCGACAGGGAGACAGATTTCATGGCCGATGACGGTGATCGTGAACCGCCAATCCTTCCGGATGATGAACAGAAGCGTGTGGCTTTGAAGCTGATGCTGGAGGCCTGGGACGAGGCGGTGGCCCAGGGTGCGTCGCCGGAAATGGTCGCCTCCTCTGCGATCTTCGCCGCTCTGACCGATATGATCGATACCTATGGCGAGAACACGGTGGCCGATATGGTCGCCGAATGGCCGGATCGGATTCGCGACGGGGAATTCACGTTGAAGGATGGGGACTGAGCATGTCGGCGGGGGAGCATATTGGACAGACGGCGGTCATAACCGGCGCCGCTCGCGGAATCGGCCTGGCAGTAGCGCGTCGGCTGGCGGCACTGGGCGCCCATGTGGTTCTGGTCGACCGTGATGAGACGGCGCTGGCGGCAGCCGCCAAG
>CALAHL010000091.1 GCA_937891725.1 uncultured Rhodospirillaceae bacterium
AAGTCCGCCTATATCCGCCGAGGACATCCGAGAATATTTGCGGCTTTCTGCCTCGGAACCCTAATCATAAACTAGAGCATTTTCATTGAGTTTTGAATCGTATGGATTCCCAAGAGGGGGTGACGACACGAAAGTGATTATCGTGTACCGCTCGCGCGAACGAACGAAGAACTACGCTGCCAGTATTGACGTCGTCCGGCGGAGCGGCCGTAGGCCGTCTGCCGGCATGGGATCAACGTCCCATACATAGTCGCCGGTTAGGCCGATGTGCTCCCAACCGAGCGGCGCGACATGACGGGCCAGCATGGGGCGGACGTCGGTACCACGTTGTCCGAGATCCGCGAGGGCAGCCTGCAGATACCTTGTGTTCCACAGGATGATAGCCGACACGAGCAAATTCAGGCCCGAAGCGCGGTAGGCTTGGTTCTCAAAGCTGCGGTCGCGCATTTCGCCGAGGCGATTGAAGAAGATGGCTCGCGCCAAGGCATTGCGAGCCTCGCCCTTGTTGAGACCGGCATTGGTTCTGCGACGCAGGGCTGGATCGCGCAGCCAGTCGAGCGTGAACATGGTCCGCTCAATGCGACCAAGTTCACGCAGCGCGATGGCCAAGCCGTTCTGCCGGGGATAAGCCGCCAGGCGACGCAGCATGTCCGAGGCCGTCACCGTTCCGACCCGGATCGAGGTGGCGAGCCGCAGCAGCTCGTCCCAATGCGCTGCAAGGCGGTCGACGTCGACTGCGCCGCCGACCAGGGGCTGAAGCACTGGCGGCGCGCAGTCGCCTGGGAAGAGATAAAGCCGGCGATCCTTGAGATCGCGGATGCGGGGCGCGAACCGGAAGCCTAGCAGAAGGCACAGCCCGAAGACGTGGTCGGTCACCCCGCCGGTGTCGGTGTAGTGCTCTTCGATGGAAAGACCTGTCTGGTGGTGGAGCAGGCCATCGAGGACGTGCGGCGCCTCGCTGGCGGTGGCGGCGATCACCTTGGTGTGGAACGGCCCGTACTGGTCGGAGACATGGGTGTAGAATGCCACGCCGGGCTCATTGCCGTGACGCGCGTTGACGTCACCGACTGCCTCGCCCCGGCCACCGGCCCGGTAGAACTGGCCGTCCGACGACGAGGACTTACCGTCTCCCCAGAGGCCGGCCAGCGGCAGGGTCCGATGAGCGTCTATTATCCGGGCCAGTGCCGCGGCATAGGTCTCCTCGCGAACGTGCCAGTCGTGCATCCAGGCGAGCTGACGCATAGTGACCCCACGGCAGGCTTCCGCCATGCGGGTTAGTCCGAGATTGATACCGTCGGCGAGAACAGCCGTGAGCAGGGCTGCCCGATCCTCCGGAGCGCGGCCGCTGCGCTGGTGAATGAAGCAATCACTGAAGCGGATCCAACCGTCGACCTCCAGCAGCAGATCGGTGATCTTGATCCGGGGCAGTGCGTCGTAGGCGTTCCGACTGAGTTCGGCGCACGCCTCGGGCGTCTGGTCCCGGATGGGCGAGATCTTCAATTCGCCGTTCGACAGGTCGACGTCCTCGAGCTTTCCAGCAGCGCCCAGGACGGCCACTTCCTGAACCCGGTCCAGCAGCATCCACCTCCGGGCTGGTAGGTAGGCCGTAGCGTCGATATCGACAGCCACAGGCAGCGCGCCCTCCTTGCGCAGGGCGTCGAAGGTTGGCCGCGGGACCAGGCACGACTCGAAGTCCCGGAACTGGCGGCTTCCGTCCACCCACACGTCGCCGGCGCGCAGGCGATCGCGCAGCTCTGAGAGCGCGCAGATCTCATAGGCCTTTCGATCGATTTGCCCGTTGACCATAACAAACCGGCGCCACGATCGGCGAACAAAGCCAGTCGGCGGCTTGACCGGGAGGCTGCGCTTGCCCATGGCGTACATGGTTCGCAGGACATCCAAGGCGCGTAGTAGCGATGAGACGGCGCGGCCGCCCTGGAACTGGAATGAGTCCAATAGGGTTGGTGCGAAGCCGCGTATGGTAGGATAGCGTCGCAGCAGTTCGACCCGCGGATCCGTGGTGTCCGGTTGAGCCAGCGCCTCGGCGTCGGCGACGCTGGCCATAAATTTGTACCAGCCGATGTTCTTGTCGAGCGCCTCGAACGGATCACGGTCGTCCTCGCGTGCGTCGATCACCGTTCGACAGGCGGCGACCAGTGTTCGCAGCCCGGCCTGCGTCTCTCTGACGGACCTCAGGGTCTTCTCCGCCATACGGTTCTCCGCCCGCCGGCGGAGGGTGCCCATGAGCTTGTCGAACATGCTGAGCGCCGCATCGGTCAGCGTCGTCTCCATGCGGATGGCCGTCGCGGCGAGCACCGCCAGCCTGCGCGGGCGGGACAGGTCTCGGAGATGCTGCGCGGTCATGCGCCGTCCCTCGGCCGCCAGCCTCTCGAACACCGCCTCGGGTATCTGTGCCTGTATGGATCTGTCAACGCCCAGGCGCCGCAACGCCTCCAGACGGTCTACGACCGCGACCAGATTGCGCGGTGCCGGCGACTGGGGGGCCTGGCGGAGCCAAGCCAGCATGGCCATGCCGGTATCGGCCCGCGGCTCCAGCAACGCCTCGACCTCCCGTTCTCTATCCGGGCCCAGCGCGTCCACCAGGATGCGATGGATCAACCGCTCCGCCCGGCTACGCGCCTGGTGCAGGATCAGCTCCAGCACGGCCGCCGACGGCAGCAGGATCCGGCGACGCCGGAGCTCGTCAACAAGCGCGGTCGCCAATGCCACGGGCTCCCGCTTTACCTGTGCGATCGGTAGCAGCCACGCGGCTATGTCCCTAAACACTGCGCGGTCGAACGGACGTAGTCCGGTTCGCCCCAGGAGTTCCACGAGATGCTGGCGACGGCTCGTGTCCCGCCGGCGGTAGAAGGCGAGATCGGTCGCCTGGGCACCGACCTGTTCGGCCACAAACTCGAGCAGAGCCGACGGCGGAGCCTCATTCTGTTCGAGCACCCGACCGGGATGGTGTAGGTAGCAGAGGACAAGGGCGAAACCCAGGCGGCGGTGCGGTGTCCGCTTGCCAGCGATCAGGTCGAGATCGTCGCGTCTGAGCGTGTAGTAA
>CALAHL010000092.1 GCA_937891725.1 uncultured Rhodospirillaceae bacterium
TGCAAACACCAACAGGGTCGCGAGGCCGGCCCCCGAGAGCACCAGCACGAACATCACATCGGACAGATGAATCCCGGTGGCATGCGCCCACCAGATGAAGCCCAGACCCACAATCGGAAAAACGAACCGGGTCGGTAGGGCCGCCAGAATCGGACGACGCGTGACCATGTAGACCTGCGACAGCAAGTCGAGCCCGGCCCAGACCGGAACCAGCAGCACGACAAAACTGACCGGATGGTGGCCATGAATGTCTTCCGGGAGGTCGCCCGGCAGCAAAAGAACCACAATCCAGAGTCCGCCCGCCAGCAGCAGCGACAGACTGACGATCGTCCGCACGTAGAAGCCGATATAACCGGTCGCTGCGCTTGAGCCCTTTATTCTGCGGGGCAGGAATCGGCCCGCTGCCCTGGACCCCCCAAGGCCGACAGCGACCGACGCCACCAGCATGGTGGAAGCGGCGACTTTCAGGTTCCCGAAATTTGCCGGATTCAGGAACCGCGCCATGGTGATGAAGACCAGTGCGTTCAACGCGAACCCGACAACCGCAATCGCCATCGTGCCGGGCAGAGCCCGGGTGAAATAGTCGAGAGAGCTGTCGGTCGTCATTCTTCCGGTCCCCTTCACGCGACCGGCGACCGTCGACGCCTCCTCAGACGTTCAGGACGATCTTGCCGATATGGGTGCTGGTCTCCATCAGGGCATGGGCTTCGGACGCCTTCTCCAAGGGGAAATCGGCGAACATCACCGGAGCCACGGTGCCGTTGTTCAACAGCGGCCAGACTTTCTCCTCCAGACCGCGTGCGATCTCGGCTTTCGCCTCGACCGATTGCGGACGCAGGGTCGAGCCGGTCAGGGTCAGCCGGTTGAGCATCATCTTGAGGAAATTGAAGTCCGCCACTTTGGAGCCGCCCAGAAAGGCGATCTGCACCAACCGTCCGTCGGGCCGCAGACTTTCCAGGTTTGCCTGAATATACGGGCCACCGACCATGTCCAGGATGACATCGGCGCCGCCCGATTTCACCATTTCCTCGGCCCAATTGAGTTGCCGGTAGTTCATCGCATAAGACGCGCCGAGATCCAGGCAGGCCCTGCATTTCTCGTCGGTCCCGGCCGTGGTGAACACCTCGGCACCGAAGGCCTTGGCGAGCTGGATCGCGGTCGTCCCGATGCCGGAGGTACCGCCATGGATCAGGATCCGCTCACCCGCCTTCAACCGGCCCCGCATGAACACGTTGGTCCAGACCGTGAAATAGGTCTCCGGCAAGGCGGAGGCCCGTTTCAGATCGAAGCCCTTCGGAACCGGCAGGCAATGCTCGGCCGGGGCCACGCAATATTCGGCATAGCCGCCGCCCGGTGTCAGCGCGCAGACCCTGTCGCCAACCTTCCACCGGGTGACATCGGCGCCGACGGCTGCGATCTCACCGGCCACTTCGAGTCCGGGCAGGTCGCTGGCGCCCTTCGGCACCGGGTAATTCCCCGTGCGCTGCAGCACATCGGGACGATTCACCCCGGCATGGGCGACCTTGATGATCACCTCATGCTTCAGGATGCCAGGAATGCGGCGCTCGCCGGGGACCAGGACTTCGGGTCCACCCGGCTCACGGATTTCGATACAGCGCATGGTGCCGGACAGCACGTCGCGCGGAGGCTCATACATCAGTCTCTCCCAAAAGGTCAGACGGGTGTCTTATCAGGTTCCGTGGTCGGTGTCGGCATCGCGCTTGTGACGCAGCAGCGCCATCAGCCGCCGGTCGCGCCAGGACTGACGGGCCGAAAGATCGGCTTTCGGCAGATCCCGGCGGCGTTCCGCCTCGATCCGACCCACCAGATCCGCATCCCAGTCCCGGGGGGACGCTTCGTCCTGAACCCGCTTGTAGAACGGGCCGTAGCGGTCGCAATAGTCCGACAGCCCGTCCGGCGCGTTCAGATCGATGGTCTCGAACGGCCCCATGAACGACCAGCGCAGACCCAAGCCGTCGCGCACCGTGCGATCCACGTCCTCGACCGAGGCGATCCCGTCATCCACCAGCCGAAACGCCTCGGCCAGAAGCGCGCCCTGCAACCGGTTCAGCACGAAGCCTTCAACCTCGCGGTTGACCGTCACCGGGACCATGCCGACCGATTCCATGGTCGCGCGCGCCCGTTCCGGCACTGCAGGGTCGGTCCAGGGTGCCGGGCACAGCTCGACCAGCGGGATCAGATACGGCGGGTTGACCGGGTGCGCGATCAGACAGCGCTCCCGCCCCTTCACATGCTCGGTGAAGCGCGACGCCGCGATGGCGGAGGACGATGAGGCCAGGATCGCGTCGGAACCAGCCAATGCGGCGGCCCGGGCAAACAGCTCGGCTTTGATCTCGGCTTTCTCGGCGACCGATTCCTGCATCCAGGTCGCACCGTCCAACGCCTCCTCCAGCGACCCTGCCAGGGTGACCTTGGCGCGGGCGGCGGCGGCATCGGGGATCAGCCCCTGGGCTTCGAGATCCTTCAGGTTCTCCCCCAGCCGCACACCGGCATCCTCGAGCGCCGCCTCCGACGCATCCCAGAGCCGCACCTCTCGGCCGGCCCGCGCGAACACGATCGCCCACGCCCGGCCGATCAGCCCGGCCCCGATGACGGCAAAACGCTCGGTCATCTCCATTTCCCCTATTCTGGTCCCTATGGACCTAGTCGTAGCTGCGCTCGTCCGAGATCACCTTGCCGTCGTTCGGCAGGCTGCCCGGCTCGGTGAGCTCGACGGCGCCCTTCAGCTTGGTCACCGCGATCACGCTGTCTGCGATGGCCGCGCTCAATCCGTCGCCGCCGCCGGAGACCTCGACCTTGAGGGTCATCTCGTCCCGTCCGGCCGCACCGGTAACAATCAGCCGGGCCTTGACGATCTCCGGATGGCGCCTGGCGATCTCTGCGATCTGACTGGGGTGGACGAACATGCCCTTGACCTTGGTGGTCTGGTCGGCGCGGCCCATCCAGCCCTTGATGCGCATGTTGGTGCGCCCGCACGGGCTGGGGCCGGCCAGCACGGCGGACAGGTCGCCGGTCGCGAACCGGATCAGCGGCAGATCTATGTTGAAGGACGTCACCACCACCTCGCCGACCTCCCCCTCGGGCACCGGCTCACCGGTGCCGGGCCGGACGATCTCGACGATCACGCCCTCATCGACAATCAGCCCCTCCTTGGCCTCGCTCTCATAGGCGATCAGACCCAACTCGGCGGTGGCATAGGCCTGCAGCACGTTTACGCCCATCTCCAGAATCTCGGCGCGCAGACTGGGCGGCAGCGCCTCGCCGGAGACCAGCGCATTGGTGATCGACGCGACGTTGAGCCCAAGCTCCCGGCCTTTCAGAAGAAGAATCTTCAGAAAGGACGGGGTGCCGACATAGCTGGACGGGTGCAGATCGGCGATGGCGCGAACCTGCTGCTCGGTATTCCCGACACCGGCGGGAAACACCGTGCAGCCGAGACCGTGCAGCCCGCTCTCGGCGATCCGTCCCGCCGGGGTCAGGTGATAGGCGAAGGTGTTGTGAACCAGATCGCCCTTCCGGAATCCGGCGGCGAACATCGCGCGGGCGAACCGGTACCAGTCCGCGCCATGGCCCTCGGGTTCGTAGAGCGGGCCGGGCGACATGAAGATCCGGGCGAGATCGGCAACCTTGGTCGCGTTCAGCCCACCCAGCGGCGGGACCGCTTTCTGCAGATCCATCAGATCGGATTTGCGGGTCATCGGCAACGACGCCAGAGCGGCGCGCGACGTCACGGTACTCGGGTCCACATCGGCCAGGGCCTTTGCGAAATAGGGGGCGTGGGTCTTGGCGTGCTTGATCTGGATCGGCAGGCATTCCTTGAAGGACGCGTCGCGCACCTCGGCGGAACGGGTCTCGAGGTCGTCGTGGAAACGGGACATGAACAGCTCCAGGCTTTCGGGGGAGGCAGGCCGAGCGGCCGAGAGGATCCTCAGCCGAGCCAGCGCTTGCGGCGGCGGTAATGCTTGACGTCGCGGAAGCTCTGCCGGCCCTCGCCGCCGAGCCCGAGATAGAATTCCTTCACATCCTCGTTGTTCCGCAGGCTTTCGGCAGCCCCTTCCATCACCACCCGGCCACTCTCGAGGATATAGCCGTATTTCGCGTAGCGGAGCGCGACGTTGGTATTCTGTTCGGCCAGGAGGATGGTCACGCCTTCCTGCTCGTTGATCTCCTTGACGATCTCGAAGATCTGCTCGACCAGCTGTGGTGCGAGGCCCATCGACGGCTCGTCCAGCAGGATCATCTTCGGCCGGCTCATCAGCGCGCGGCCGATCGCGCACATCTGCTGCTCACCGCCCGAGGTGTAGCCGGCCAGGCTGGTCCGCCGGTCGCGCAGACGAGGGAAATAATTGTAGACCATCTCCAGGTCGGCCTTGATGCCGGCGCTGTCGCCGCCCCGGGTGAAGGCGCCGGTCATCAGGTTTTCCTCGACCGTCAGATGCTCGAAACAGTGCCGGCCTTCCATCACCTGAATGCAGCCGCGCTTGACCAAGAGATTCGGGCTGGCCGCCTCCACATTGGCGCCGTCGAACTCGATGGTGCCCTTGGTGACCTCGCCCCGCTCGGTACCGAGCAGGTTGGAGATCGCCTTCAGGGTGGTGGTCTTGCCGGCGCCGTTCGCGCCCAGCAATGCCACGATCCCGCCCTTCGGGACTTCGAGGGACACCCCTCGCAGGACCAAGATCACATGGTCGTAAATGACCTCGATATTGTTGACCTTGAGGAGGGCCTCAGCACCATCGGTGGCCTGGCCTGGGGCCGGGGTCTGGCTCTGTTCGGTCGCAACGCTCATCGCGCGGGCTCCGGATTCGGGGGGTGATCAAAAGGAACAAACGAAATGCGTCGTGTTCAGGTCGGGGCGGGCGCCCGGGATGATCCCGCGCGCCCGCTCCCACTCACGTGAGATCAGCTGCAGCTGACCGGAGTGATGTTGTTTTCCTTCGCGTACTGGGCCGCGTCCTGCTCGATCAGCGGACGGACCAGATCGACGTCAGCCGGGATCCAGTCGGTCTTGATCTCCCAGGTCTTGCCGTTCCACTGCTGAATCTTGATGGCGGGATTGGTGCCTTCATGATTCAGACAGGTCACCTTGACCGGCGGGATCAGCCCGGAGAGACCCAGATCGCTCAGTTGCGCCTCGGTCACGTCCAGATTCTCGAGACCCCAGCGCATCTGCTCGCTGGTGATCCGCTTGCCCTTGCCGAAATGCTCCTGCGCGGTGCGGACAGCTTCCGTGATGTAGGCCGCAGCAGCCATGCCACGGGAATACAGCACACCGCCGATTTCGGCTTTGTCCCAGGAGCCCTGGCCCGCCGCGTACAGCGCGTTGATGTCTTCGTACACCTTGTAGTCCGTGCCGACGCCGTTGAAGGTGG
>CALAHL010000093.1 GCA_937891725.1 uncultured Rhodospirillaceae bacterium
CAGCGCCAGATGATTCAGGTTGAGACGCGGAAGCATCAATAGATATTAATTTATTTCATGAACTGAATGCAAATTACGAATTTTACGTGAGGCCTGGCTGAGCATAGACCGGGGCCATGGCAAACGTCACGCTCCCCACACCGATGCGCCCCGGCGCGACCCTCCCGACTCTGGCGATCCTCGGCGCCTCGGTCTGCTTCGGCCTTGTGCCGCTGTTCGTCCGGGAGCTGTACGCGCTGGGAATGGCGGGAACCGGGATCGCGTTCTGGCGGTTCGCGTTCAGCGCTGTCGTGATGCTGCCGTTCCTGCCGCTGGCCCGTGCGAAGCGCCGGCAGGCGCTGATGGTCGGCGGAGCCGGTTTGGCGCAGGGGTTGAGCTGGGTCTGCTACATGCATGCGATCGAGACCGGGCCACTCGCGATCACCGGTGTGATCTACATGTCCTATCCGATCTTCGCCCTGATCTTCGCGTGGGTTCTGCTGAAGAGCCGTCCGACCGGACGGGCCTGGATCGCCGGCGCCTTGGTGCTGGCGGCCTCCGCGCTCGTCATCGGAGGCGACGGGGCCGGCCTGAACGGTGCTTCCCTAGGCACCCTTCTCTGGTCGGTCCCAGCGCCGGTCTTCTTCGGGCTGATCATCGTGGTGCTGAGCTCCATGGTCATGGGCCTGTCGCCGTTTGAGCGGATGGCGGCGGGCATGTGGGGATCGGTGATCGGTCTGGCCCCGCTCGCGATCTTCGCCGAACCGGGGACCTTCCAGCCCGGCTCCACCGACGCCTGGCTGGCGATCGCCGGCCTGGGTGCTGTCACGGCGTTGGTACCGCAACTGGTCTACACCTTCGCCTGCGCGCGGGTCGGCCCGGCGCGAGCGGCGGCGGCCGGCTCGATTGAGCTGCCGACGATGATCGCCATCGGGTGGCTGGCTTTCGCGGAGCAACCTGGATGGATCGAGTGCGCTGCCGTGGCGATGGTCCTGGCCGCCATTCTGATGGCCCCGCCGATTGCCGCACCTGCGAAGGCCGCTGTTGTCAGAACCGAGAGGGTCGTCTAGTTCTCGGCGCACCGACAACCCGAGTGGATACTGGACGTCATGAGCAAAGCGCTGTCCCGGCCGAAGAATCAGATCCGGTTTCTGCTGCTGGAAGGCATATCGGAGACCGCCGTCTCCGTGTTGCATCAGGACGGCTATGAAAACCTCGACCGCCGCAAGACCGCGCTCGACAAAGACGCGCTGATCGAGGCGCTCAAAGGCGTCCATATGCTCGGCATCCGCTCCC
>CALAHL010000094.1 GCA_937891725.1 uncultured Rhodospirillaceae bacterium
CATCTTGTGGCCCGAGCACCCCGT
Source organism: uncultured Rhodospirillaceae bacterium (assembly GCA_937891725.1). Lineage (GTDB taxonomy): Bacteria > Pseudomonadota > Alphaproteobacteria > Thalassobaculales > Thalassobaculaceae > JANSYC01. Next base: position 25 of record CALAHL010000094.1, read on the forward strand.
GAGAACGTGCAGGGAACACCAAACCTGGGGGTGCCGTCAATGTCTCAACACGATACGCTTACATTGCGAAAGATAATCCTGCAATTCCGGCCGATGCGACGCCATGACGATCAGGTCGCATTTGGTCCGCTCGGCCCGCACCAGGATCTCCCGATAGATCGTACCGTGGCCGACGATATGCTGAACCGGTACATCGCTTGGGATCACGCGGGCGGTATAAGCGTGGAGGGCCTCGGTCGCCTTCGCCATCGCTGCCTTCTCGTGGCCTTCGGGAAAGAACCCGCCGACGATGCTCATCCCGAAATCCGGCACCACGGTGATGACGTGCAGCCGCGCGCCCATCGATTTCGCCAGCCCGACCGCCGTCTCGACAGCCTTGGCCTGGACCGCTTCCTGACCCAGATCCACCGGCAACATGATGTCCGTGTACATGGTTATCCCACCCTTGTGTTCGGCTGCCCTGTGCTAGAAGGCGGGCACGTCCGTCCGACGGCGTTGCATCGCGATCACCAGCATCAGCAACAGCAGGGCCGGAATGTAGAAAATTTCCTTCGGCAACCGATCCGCCGGCAATTCGACCGCCGCCAGGACAACTGGTTCGTCCGCGTAGAAATCGAAATCCGCACCGTCCGGCCCAAGCTTCTGCGCGGTGAAGCCACCGAACTCCATCGGTTCTTCCAAAGTCACCTTGCCATCCGCGACGATGACCTGCAGGTCAGCGGCCGCCAGGCGCGCCGCGCCGTCGGCATTGGCGGCTCCGAGCGGCAGAAGTATTGTCACTTCGGATCGGGCTCCGTTGATGTCCGAGCCCTCGACCACAAGACGCAGGCTGCTGTCGGCCGGCGCGTTCGCCGCGATCTCGACGATCCCCGCCGGATCCGCCTGCTCATAAGGTGCTTGCACGTAATCAAGCCAGAAGCCCGGACGGAACAGGGTGAACGCGATCAGCAGCAGCGCCACAGCCTCCCACGCCTTATTCCGGGCGAAGAAGTAGCCCTGGGTTCCCGCCGCGAACAGCATCATCGCGAAGGTCGCCACCAGGAACACGAAGATCGCCTGAACGATGCTGACATTGATCAGCAGAAGATCCGTGTTGAAGATGAACAGAAACGGCAGGGCCACGGTGCGGAGCGAGTAGTAGAACGCGGTCAAGCCGGTCTTGATCGGATCCCCCTGGCTGATCGCCGCCGCCGCGAACGACGCGAGGCCCACCGGGGGCGTCACATCCGCCATGATGCCGAAGTAGAACACGAACAGATGGACTGCGATCAGCGGAACGATCAGGCCGTTCTGCGCCCCGATCTCAACCACCACGCCCGCCATCAGCGACGACACGACGATGTAGTTGGCGGTGGTCGGCAGTCCCATGCCCAGGATCAGGCTGAAGATCGCCACCAGCACCAGCATGAACATCAGGTTGCCGCCGGAGAGGAACTCGACGAATTCGCCCATGACCTGATGGAAACCGGTCAGCGAGATAGTGCCCACGATGATACCGGCAGCCGCCGTTGCAACGGCGATACCGATCATATTGCGGGCACCGGCGATCAACCCGTCGATCACCTCCGCGAAGCCCAGCTTGAAGCGTGCATCGAGATCGCCCGACCCGCGGAACATCGCCTTCAGCGGATGCTGGGTCAGCATGATGAAGATCATCGCGATTGAGGCCCAGTAGGCGCTGAGACCCGGCGACATGCGTTCGATCATCAGGCACCAGACCAGCACCACGATCGGCAGCAGATAATAGAGCCCCTTCATGATGGTCGGCCGGGCTTCCGGCAGCGCCGTGACCGGTGCATCCGGATCATCAAGCTCCAGGTCCGGGAACTTCGAGGCGATATAGGCCAACACCACATAGCCCGCGACGAAGATCACCGAGACCGAGTAGAAGGTCGCATCCCCGAACGCTTCCTTGGTCCATCCAAGCCCGTAGTGCAGGACGAAGGCGAGGATCACCAAGGGCAGGAACCCGCTGAGGAAACCCAGACACGCTCTCAGAAAGGTGCTGGGGCCACCCGGCTTGGGCAGACCCTGCATCCCGGCCTTCAAAGCCTCGAGATGTACGATGTAGAGCAGCGCGATATAGGAGATGGACGCGGGCAAGATGGCATGACGGACGACGTCCAGATAGGTCACACCGACATATTCCACCATCAGGAAGGCGGCGGCCCCCATGACCGGCGGCATGATCTGGCCATTGACCGAAGACGCCACCTCGACCGCACCGGCCCGTTCCGGCGAAAACCCGACCTTCTTCATCAGCGGGATGGTGAAGGTACCGGTGGTCACCGTGTTCGCGATCGACGATCCCGAGATCAGACCCGTCAGGGCGGATGACACCACGGCCGCCTTGGCGGGGCCGCCCCGCAGATGGCCGAGCAGCGCGAACGCGACCTGGATGAAGTAATTGCCGGCACCGGCCTTGTCCAAGAGCGAACCGAACAACACGAACAGGAACACCATAGAGGCGGAGACGCCCAGAGCGATCCCGAACACACCCTCGGTCTGCATCCAGAAGTGCCACATGGCCTTGCCG
>CALAHL010000095.1 GCA_937891725.1 uncultured Rhodospirillaceae bacterium
CCGTTCTTCATCGCACGCTTCAAGGCCGACCTGGCGATCACTCCTGGCGCAGGTCCCATTCGCATCGATGAGGCGAGCTTTGAGGGATTCAAAAGCGCGTCCGAATTCGATCTGGTGATCGTCAGCTATTACGGGCTGAATTACGTGCTGGGTCGGGGGGGCCGCGAGAGAGCGGTCGCGAATCTGGTGGGTCATATCGCCCAAGGCGGGCATATGATCTTGCATCTGCCAGACCCGAAGCTGCTGACCCGAGTGGTGCCGGATCACGAGCTCAAAGCGCTGTCGTTTTCCAGGGCACTGGCCCAGGTCGAGCAGGACGGGAGACCGGTCGAGATTGGCTTGTCCCAGACCGTCGAACGCATCGACCATGATCCTGTCCGGAACATCACCGAGATCCAGATGCGCCTGTCCGTGAGCCGGGAAGAAGAGGTGGTGAAGACCGAGAGTCAATGCATGATTCTGGCGCCAATCGATGACCGGGAAGTCTCACGAATGGCAGACACTCTCGGCCTCGATTTCATCGCCGTCAGCCACGGGTTCATCGACCGTGTCGGGAGCGAGCGGATCTACAGCCTTCGGAAGAGGTAGAATTCGCCCGCCGTGTCGTCTGCGCTACCCGATGATCTTCCAGTAGGTGTCCTTCTTCGTCACCTTACCGCCCTCGAATTCCCAGAGGTCGCAGCCGGTATACTCGAACGGTTTGCCGTCCTTGGTGCCGCGCACGATCCACTCGCTGATCGCCTTGCTGTCGTCGACGATCCAGTGACGGATGTCGTCCCAGCGCATGTCGGTGATCTGCGCGTAGCGGTCGCGCAGCACGTCGCCGATTTCTTTCTTGCCGTAGCAGACCCGGCCTTCCGGGGCTTTCGGCCCGCTGGCCATCACCCAAGAGCAGTCGTCCACGAAATGGGACAGGATGCCGTCCACGTCGTGACGGTTGAAACCGTCCTGAATTTCGTCCAACAACGCGATCGTCACCAATCCGGCCATGTTCTGTCTCCCGTGTTTAGAATCGTGATGGATTTAACGGGACGGGAGGGGCGCCGCGCAAGTGCCCGGAACGAACAGGTGAGCACGCGCAGGGGCCGGAACGGATCTTGACGAAACCGTTCGTATACAAACAAACTGGTGCGCGGCAACGGAGGTTTGGGTGAACGGCACAAGCGAGCGGAGCGCCGGCGCGGGAACGCGTCTGGTCGGGGTCGACGTGGGCGGCACGTTCACCGATCTGATCCTGCTGGACCCGAGTGTGCCGGGCGGTCTCAAGCTCGCCAAAGTGCCCACCACCACCGATAACCAGGCGGGAGGCGTACTGGCGGCCCTGGAGGCGGCCGGGGTTGATCTCGCGACGCTCGACCAGATCGTCCACGGCACGACCACCACCACAAATGCGCTGCTGGAGCGCAAGGTGGCGCGGGTCGGCCTGATCACCACCAAAGGGTTTCGCGATGTCCTGGAGCTGGGCCGCCGGACCCGGCCGACCTCCTATGGGATGACCGGGTCGTTCGAGCCGCTGATCTCCCGAGAGTTCCGGCTGGAGGTGGCCGAGCGGGTCGATGCGGACGGAGAGGTGCTGACGCCGCTCGACGAGGACGGGGTGCGGGCGGCGGTCGCGGATCTGCGGGCGCGGGGCTGCGAGGCGATTGTGGTCCACTACCTGCACAGCTACGCCAATCCGAGCCATGAGCGGCGCACGGTCGAGCTGATCCGGGAGATCTGGCCGGACGTGGACGTGACTGCGGGGTCCGCCATCCTCAGCGAGTTCCGGGAATACGAACGCGGCACAACTGCGGCGGTGAATGCCGCCGTCCAACCGGTGCTACGGCGCTATCTGGGGCGGCTGACCGAGGCGCTGGCTGCACGGGGATATGCCCGCGAGCTGCTGGTGATGCAGGGAAACGGCGGGGTGATCGCCGCACCGCTGGCCCATGCGAAGGCGGTCAACACGGTGATGTCCGGACCGGCGTCGGGCGTGATGGCGGCGGCGACCGTGGGGGCGCGGTCCGGGTTCCCGAACGTCATCACCTACGATATGGGCGGGACAAGTTCGGACGTGGCGCTGATCCGCGACGGGGTGCCCAGCATCCATGCCGAACTGGATCTGGAATACGGCATGCCGATCCACGTCCCGATGGTCGACGTCCACACGATCGGCGCCGGCGGCGGCTCGATCGCGCGGGTCGATGAGGCCGGCTTGCTGCGGGTCGGCCCGGAAAGTGCTGGCGCCAAACCGGGGCCGATCTGCTACGGACGCGGCGGAACCGAGCCAACGATCACCGACGCGAATCTGGTGCTGGGACGGCTGGACCCGAACGCGCTGCTGTCGGTTGATGCACCGGTGACGCTCGCGGATGTCGAAGCGATCATCGGGGATCGGGTCGGCAGGCCGCTGGGTCTGACGGTCGAACAGGCGGCGGCGGCCATCCTCCGGATCGGTAATGACAAGATGGCGGGGGCGATCCGAATGGTCTCCCTGGCCCGCGGTCATGATCCACGTGATTTCGCGCTGTTCGCGTTCGGCGGGGCGGGACCCTTGCACGCGACGGCTTTGGCTGCCGAGCTCTCGATCCCCACCGTCGTCATACCGGCCCGTCCGGGGATCACCAATGCGATCGGCTGCGTGGTGGCAGATCTGCGCCACGACTACGTCAACACCCTCAACGCGCCGCTGCCGGATCTCGACATGGCTCAAGTCCATGCGCTGTTGGCGGAGCAGGAAGCGGAGGGGCGTCGGGTGATTGCGGGCGAAGCTGTCGAGGTCGAAGAGGTGGTCTGCCGCCGCTCGGTCGACATGCAGTTCCTGG
>CALAHL010000096.1 GCA_937891725.1 uncultured Rhodospirillaceae bacterium
GCCTGGGCGTGACCGAGCACAGCCAGGGCTCGACCATGGTCATGGGCATGGCCAACCTTGCCCTGTCCACCGGCAATCTCGGCTGCGAGGGGGTGGCCGTGAACCCGCTGCGGGGTCAGAACAATGTGCAGGGTTCCTGCGATATGGGCTCGTTCCCGCACGAGTTGCCGGGCTACCGCCATATCTCCGATACCGACACCCGCGCACTGTTCGAGGGCGATTGGGGTGTGGAATTGCACGACCAGCCGGGCCTCCGAATCCCGAACATGCTGGACGCCGCGATGGACGGCAGCTTCATGGGCCTGTTCGTGCAGGGCGAGGATATCGCCCAGTCCGACCCGAATACCAAACATGTCCAGGCGGCCCTGGCGGCGATGGAATGCGTGGTGGTGCAGGATCTGTTCCTGAACGAGACCGCCGCCCACGCCCACGTCTTCCTGCCGGGTTCCTCTTTCCTTGAGAAGGACGGCACCTTCACCAATGCCGAGCGGCGGATCAACCGGGTGCGCCCGGTGATGGCCGAGAAGTCCGGCCTGTCGGAATGGGAGACGGTGTGCCGGATCGCCCGGGCCATGGGCTATCCCATGCACTACGATCACCCGTCCCAGATCATGGACGAGATCGCGCGCCTTACCCCCAGCTTCGCCGGCGTCAGCTTCGAGCGGCTGGACCGGGACGGCTCGCTGCAATGGCCGGTCAATGCGGCCCACCCGGACGGGGCGCCGATCATGCATGTGGACGGGTTCGTCCGCGGCAAGGGCCGGTTCATGATCACCCGCTACGTGCCGACCGAGGAGCGGTCGAACCGGCACTTCCCGCTGATCCTGACCACCGGCCGGATCCTGTCCCAGTACAATGTGGGCCAGCAGACCCGTCGGACCGCCAACTCCCTGTGGCATCCGGAGGATGTGCTGGAAATTCATCCCCACGACGCCGAGGAGCGGGGCATCGTCGAGGGCGATCCGGTGTCGATCACCAGCCGGGTCGGGGCGACCACGCTGCACGCCAAGATCTCCGATCGGATGGCGCCGGGCGTGGTCTACACCACCTTCCACCACCCGCTCTCCGGGGCGAATGTGATCACCACCGAGTTCTCGGACTGGGCCACCAACTGCCCCGAATATAAGGTGACGGCGGTGCAGGTGAACAAATCCAATCTGCCGTCCGATTGGCAGGCCGACCGGGCCGAGTTCGTGGCCGAGCACTATCGCGTGACGGAGCCGGCGGAATGAACGCGATCAAACACGGTCCCACGATCGTCCGTTTGGACACCGCCCCGAAAGGGATCTCGGTCACGGTTGCCGGACAGTTGTCGGACGGTGAACGCACGGTTCCCGTCGTCTGGACCCTGGCGGAGGAGTGTCCGGTCTCGGTGCTCTACAACGGTGAGCCCTTCGCGGTGATGATGCTGAGTCCGGCGGATCTGGAGGATTTCGCGGTCGGGTTCTCGGTCACCGAGGGTCTGGTCGACCGGGTGTCCGACATACAGTCGATCCGGATTGCCGAGGTGCGGGACGGCTATCTGGTGAACATCAAGATCCCGGATGCCACCGCCGCCCGGGCGCGCGACAAGAGCCGGACCCTGCCGGGGCGCGCGGGCTGCGGGATCTGTGGCTCACGCACGCTGGAGACCGCCCTGCCGGCTCCCAAGCGCGTTACCGGACAGAGTCCGGACACCGATGCGGTGCTGCGCGCGTTCGCGGCGTTCGAGGGCAATCAGCCGATGAAGGCTGAGAATCGGTCGACCCACGCCGCTGCGTTCTGCGCTCTCGACGGGGAGATCCAAGTGGTGCGCGAGGATATCGGTCGGCACAACGCGCTCGACAAGCTGATCGGCGGGCTGTTGCGCGACGGCCGGGATGCGGCGTCCGGTTTCGTGCTGCTGTCGAGCCGGTTCTCGGTCGAGATGGCGCAGAAGGCGGCGGCGATCGGCGCACCGTTTGTGGCCTCGGTCTCCGCCCCGAGCGCGCTGGCGCTGCGGACGGCGGAGAAGGCCGGCATGGGGGTGGCGGCACTCTGCGGGGATCAGTTGATGATATTCGACCGGGCGAACAGCCGGTCGGGCATGCGGGAGCGGTTGGCATGAGCACCGCGGACATCGTGCGGATGGCGAACCAGATCGCGGAGTTCTTCTCGGCCTATCCGGAGGAGGAGGCGCTCACCGGCGCGTCCCAGCACATCATCGATTTCTGGGATCCCCGGATGCGGAGCGCGCTTGAGGCCCATCTCGCGACCGGCGGTGCGGGGCTGTCACCGCTCGCGCTGGCCGCCGCCAAGCGGATCCACCGGTCGCAAACCGTTCCCGCCTGAGCGGGTCCCGGCCAGGTCCGGCCAATTCTCAGGCCTTCCGCGCCGTCATCCACAGGAACAGCGGAAACCGACCCCAGATGTTGAGATGGGCGCGGTCCGCCGTCAGTTCCGGTTTGGGTTCCCGCAGGGTTCTCACCGCGAGGCCTGCCGCCTCCAGCGCTGCGAAATAGCCCTCCAGCGGCAGCGACCAGCCGGCGAAATGCATGTTGAGTCCGGCGCGCGAGACCTTGTCCTCGAACCGCCTGCGGCCGAAATACGATCCCTGCATAACCAATCCGGCGGTGGCCTCACGGCCGTCGAAATCGCCCTGCTCGACGATCGGATGGACCACCGACAGGATCAGCCGGCCCGACGGCCTGAGCACCCGCGCCATCTCGGCCAGCGCCCCCGGCACGTCGTCCAGGTCCATCAGAACATTGTAGGCCATCACCAGATCGAAGCGCCCGTCCGCGAACGGCAACGCTCCCGCGGGCGCCCGGACATAGGTCTCGGCCGAATCGAGTTCGCGGGCGGCCTCCAGAAAGCGGTCGACCGGATCGGCCGCCGTCACCCGGTATCCGAGTTCGGTGAGCAGGCGCGCGCCCCGGCCTTCGCCGCAGCCGACATCAAGCGCGTCGCCGGACCCGGACCCGATGAACTCTGCCAGCGCCGACCGATAGGCCCAGAAGGCGTCATGGTCGGGGGTGCGCACCCAGGTGATCCAGTCCTCGGCGATCCGGGCCCAATGGTCGCTGTCGGGTGTCTGGGATGTCGGATCCGAGGTCATAGCGGTCAGTCCCGTCCGTAGGCATCCGAGAACCGGACGATATCGTCCTCGCCCAGATAGGCGCCGGATTGCACCTCGATCATCTCGAGCGGGACCCGGCCCGGGTTCTCCAGCCGGTGGGTGGCGCCGAGCGGGATGTAGGTGCTTTCGTTTTCGCCCAGAAGCATCTCGGTGCCGTCGACCGTGACCTTGGCGGTGCCGCTGACCACCACCCAGTGTTCGGCCCGGTGGTGGTGCATCTGCAGCGACAGGCTGGCCCCCGGCTCGACCCGGATCCGCTTGACCTGGAACCGCGCGCCCAGATCGACCGTCTGGTACCAGCCCCAGGGCCGATGGACCCGTGAGGCATGCGAGACCTCCGGGCGGTTGTCCTGTTTCAGGGCTTCGACCAGACGTTTCACGCCCTCGCCCCTGCCGCGCGGGGCGATCATGACCGCGTCGTCGGTCTCGATCACCGTCAGGTCCGTGACATCCACCAGCGCGATCAGCCGGCCGGATTCCGACCGGATATGACAGCCCTTGGTGTCTACCGTGACCACGTTGCCGAGTGTCACATTGCCGTTCGCGTCGGGATCGCCCAGCCCGTAGAGCGCGTCGAACCCACCCACATCGGTCCAGTCCATGTCGACCGGCACCACGCCCACATGGTCCGAACGCTCCATCACCGCGTTGTCGATCGAGATGTTGGTGGCACCGGCGAAACTGTCCTCGGCGAGCCGGAGGAAATCGATATCGGTCACGCCACCGGACACCGCCGAGCGCACGGCCGCCATCAGGGACGGCTCCAGTCGGTCGAGCTCCGCCAGCAGGTCGCGCGCCCGCATCAGGAAGATCCCGGCATTCCAGGCATGGGTTCCGCTGGCCAGAAAGCGTTCCGCCGTCGCCAGATCCGGCTTCTCGTGAAACCGGGCGACCCTGTGACAGCCGGGGGCGCCGCCGATCCCGGCCCCGCTCTCGATCCAGCCATATCCGGTCTCGGGCCGATCCGCCGTGACACCGAAGGTCATCAGATATCCGGCTTCGGCCCCGGCGCGCGCGGTGTGGACCGCGTCCAGATAGGCGTCGGGCTTGCGGATCAGGTGGTCGGAGGACTGCACCAGGATCAGCGCGTCCGGTGCCTGTTCAAGGGCGACCAGGGCGGCGGCGGCGATCGCCGGTGCGGTGTTGCGCCCGACCGGCTCCAGCAGGATCGCCATCGGCTTGATCTCCGCCGCCCGGCAGGCCTCCGCGACCAGAAATCGGTGATCGGCATTGGCGACGATGATCGGGGCGGACATGTCCGGGTGCGGGTGTGCGGCGGTATCGGCTGTGCGGGCCAGTGTCGCCGCCAGCAGGGACAGCCCGCCGCTCGCCGCGCCGGCCAGATCCAGGAACTGCTTTGGGCGCGCGCCACGGGACAACGGCCAGAGCCTGCTGCCGGCCCCACCGGAGATGATGACCGGAATAATGGGCGCGGTGCCCGACTTTGCGACGCTGTGCTGTCCATCGACCACGCGTATTCTCCCCTGCATCTCCGTCCGGATGCTCATACCATTCAGGCCGTCGCAGAGGTAGGGGCTGGTTCAGTTCCCGTGTCGGCGCGGTGCCGGGGTATGGCCGGAGATCCGTTCGAATCACGCAACAATATTTCGTTTTGCGCACCGGGTGCGCTTTTTTGCTTGAGCAGAGTCATCAATCTGTCATGATTCTTGCCATGTGGATGTTGGCGATGATCATAGCCTGCAGCGCAGGTGACCAAGTTTGCTCGTATTCGATGCCCGGTCAGG
>CALAHL010000097.1 GCA_937891725.1 uncultured Rhodospirillaceae bacterium
TCATAAAGGTCAAGGACGGTACAAAAACCATTCGCTTGAACCAGGATCCGCCGGAAAACTTTTGCCGGCCGTCGGTTGACCCGATGTTGCGCAGCCTGGTGGACGCGTATCGTGGACGTATCACGGTCGCGATTCTGACGGGGATGGGCCATGACGGACGCGAGGGATGTCGGGGGGTGGTTGCCGCCGGCGGTCAGGTGATCGGTCAGGATGAGGCCAGTTCGGTGGTCTGGGGCATGCCCGGAGCGGTCGTCAATGCAGGCCTTTGCGCCGCAGTTCTGCCGCTTGGAGACATTGGCGCGAAACTCAAAAGCATCGCCACGACAGGTCGGTAATATGTCGGCCTACGCTTTGGCTTTGGTGGAAGTCGTTGTTTGCGTGTACATTAGCAAAATCGAAGTTGTTCTTCTGGAGGTGACAGGGTGATGACCGGAATAGGAAATGCGGCCACTCTGAAGCTTGCACTTGAGCGTCTGGACGAGACGGCGTCAGGTTCGGCCCTGGACACGACGGTTCATGCCCTTGCCGAGATCCGAAGGTTGGTCGCCGAGGTGTTGATGGATATCGAAACACCCAAGGATGGCGACCGTCGAAGGGATATGCGCATGGCGCAGACGGCGATCTCGACGGTCCGCAAGGACGGGGCCCTTGTCGACTGCGTGATCACCGATCTATCGGTTGGAGGAGCGCTGATTGACGCGGATGCCGATCTTGAGATTCAAAGTGAGATCGAAGTAGACGTTCCACGGGCCGGTCCCGTTCGCGCTCGGGTGATCGGTCGTTCTCCGGAAGGTCTGCACATCGCGTTTTTGGATCCAACCGAAGCGCAACGCAAGGCGATCCTGGACGGATTTACCGCATTGTTGTGGAAGTAGCATAAGTTAAGGTTGTCGGCTGGCGCTTCCAGCACCCGCCGAGGCTGATTATTCGTGTAGCATCAAAGGTCCTGAATGTCCGTCGACGGCGCTAAACCCAAGAAAGCCAGCAAGAAGTCGCCCGGTTATGACGAGGCGATTGATTCCTTGCATACGCTGCCGCTTGAGATCATGCCGGTGCTGACACCTGCCCTCAAGCGCGCGCTGATGATCAAGAATGCCCGTCTGTCGAGCGTGATCGAGATGTTCAAGGGAGAAGGGATCGGCAGTGGCCAGGTCACGCCCGAGGAGCTTCCCGGTTTCATCAACGGCCACGACGAGACGCTGGCGCATGATATTCGAATGCTCGAACAACTGGCGCGTCTCGAGTCGTTCGACGTGTATTCGCTTCGCATGCAGTTGCGCGAAAGCGGCATTGCCTTCGACAATTACGAGAGTTTGCAGCTCTCGGAGAGCAAGCGCGCCGAGCTGACGGAGTACATGAAAACGTTCACCCGCCCCTTGATCCAGCGGATCTATGGCGGTGATCAGAATGATATTACCGACGTTTCCCAGATCATTGCGATGGTCGCCCAGCCCAATCGAGAGCGTGCAATCAGCGAGCTTAAGAATCTGGCCCGGGAACTGGGGGTCGAACTGATTGAGGTCCCTGCCTTCCTCGAACGTTACGGCGACGTGTTCTTATCGCTGTCTTATTTCCGGAGTTGCCTCGACAGTATCATGGAGGATCTTCCGGATCTTATCGCATGGATGTTGGAGGCCTCGGAGAATCATCAGATCCGAAGCGACCGCAACAGTGCGCGCGTGATCGAAGAAGTTGCGGAAAATCTGAACGCGATTTCGACCTCCATTGTCGGTCGGTTCGAAGTGTTCGATCAGCGCAGCCATCAGTTTTGGAATGATATCAACGCGAATTCCTTCCGGGTTTTCCAGGACCTCGTCAACGCGCACCATGTCAGTATCGGCGCGGTTCTGTGCGGGCTGGCTGTGAAAACGGGACTTTGGAAGGAACGGTTCCCGACACGAGAAGGCGGCCCGTTGAAGCGTCTGGAATTCGTCCGCTCGGAGATCTATCCGGGGCTGGCCAAGATCGTGAAGATCGAGCAGGACGTCGGCTCGGCGATGTAAAGTACAGCACAGCCGACGTGCATCGGCGTTGGCACCCAATTCTCATTCCACACGGTGTTGATGTGCTGCACCGCCGATGCGGTCGGTCCAGCTCAATCGAACAAGGCGTCGATATCCGATTGGCTGAGACCTTCGCCTTCCATGGCGGGACCCGACAAATCTTCACCTTCGGGAATGTCTTTGCCGTTTTCCTGAAGGGGAACGGCCTGAAAGGCCTCAATACCCCAGATGTCGATCATGGCCAGGACGCGCTGCTCGATAAAGCGCAGGGTGCCGATCACCTTGGTGATGCGCTGACCCGTCAGATCCTGGAACGAACAAGCCTCGATGATATTGATCAGCTTATTCGACATATCATCGAAAAGATTTTGAAGTTCCGTATCGCCAGGGGCCATGGCTTTGGCCCGGCCGACCATTTCTTCGATCTCGTCCGTCGCACCCATGATGGAATTCGTTGCTTCCTCGGTCGCGGAAACGATGGTTTCCAGCTGGAGGTTAGCGGTATTGACGGGGTCGTCGGACGAGAGCGGGTGCTTGAGTGAGGCAAGTTCGGATTTTGCGGGTAGCGTCCACGGACGTGGTGTAATTTCACCGGCTCGTTCGGTGTAATCTCA
>CALAHL010000098.1 GCA_937891725.1 uncultured Rhodospirillaceae bacterium
GATCATGCTGGCCTATCAAGGGTATCAGGCCAGCCTGGCCTATGCGCGGGACCGCCCGCAGGGGCGCCATCCCGGCGATAAGGATCCGACAACCCCGCAGCTCGACCTGATCGAACACGCCGATGTGCGCCGCATGCTGTTGCAGCAGAAAAGCGTGGCGGAAGGCGGACTGCTGCTGGCGCTGGATCTGGCGCTGCGGGTGGATCGTCAGAAACACGACCCGGACCCGGAGGTGCGTGCGCGGGAAGGCCTGCTGCTCGATGTGCTGACACCGATCATCAAGGCGTGGTTCAGCGAGCAGGCGCTGGAGGCGAATTCGAATGCGATTCAGATTCTGGGCGGCTACGGCTACACCCGGGATCATCCGGTCGAAAGGTTTTACCGGGACAACCGGCTGAACCCGATCCATGAAGGCGCAAACGCCATTCAGGCAATCGATCTGTTGGGTCGCAAGGTTGCGATGAAGGACGGCGCCGCGTTCCAGGCCGTCATCGCCGAAATCGACGCCACGCTGGCCGACGCGCATCATCTGGGCGGCGTCGAGGCGATCACCGGTGCGGTCCAGGAAGTTCGGGACCGGTGGGTCCTGACGACCCAGTCGCTGATGGACTCGGCGGAGGAGCGAGGGGCGGTTCGGCATCTCGCCAATGCCCATGCCTATATGGATCTGGCCGGGCTCGCGGTGTTCGGGTGGGTCTGGTTGCGCCAGGCGGCGGCAGCGGCGCGAGACCTCTCGAAGGGTGCTGAAGGAGAGCGGCGTGATTTTCTGCTCGGCAAACTGCACGCGGCGCGGTACGTGGCGGTCTGGGATCTGCCGCGCGCCGAACAGCGGGCGACGCTGTTGCGGGGATTGGACGACACGGTGACGGACATGGCGCCGAACTGGTTCTGACGGTTCGGCGGAAAGACACTTAACGGAGGATGATAATGGCACTCGGTACGATCGGCGTCTGCGGCGCCGGCATGATGGGTTCGGAAATAGCACTGGTGTTCGCCCTGGCCGACCACAAGGTCCGGCTGATGGACATGGATCAGGCCTATGTCGACAAGGCAATGGCCAAGCTCGAGAAGACGCTGGACGGCGGCATCGGCCGCGGCTTCTACGCCGAGGAGGACAAGCCCCGCGCACTCGCCAACATCACCACTTCGATCGATGTGTCCGGTTACGGCGATTGCGATCTGGTGATCGAGGCGATCACCGAGGACGAGGCGGCGAAGGGCGATCTCTACAAGAAGCTGGACGGTGTGCTGAAAGACAGCTGCATCATCGCGTCCAACACCTCCTCGATCTCGATTTCGGTGCTGTCCTCGTATTTCTCCGAGAAGCGCCAGAGCCGGTTCCTGGGCCTGCATTTCTTCTCGCCGGTCAGCCGGATGAAGCTGGTCGAGGTGATCCGGGGCTTCGACGTCTCCGACGAGGCGGTCGAGATCGCGACCGAGGCGGTCAAGGCCATCGGCAAGACCCCGATCACCGTCAAGGACGTGGTCGGCTTCGCGGTCAACCGGGTGCTGTTCGCCATGTGGAACGAGGCGATCCGGCTGGTCGAGGAAGGCGCGTGCACGCCCGAGGATGTGGATATCGGCTGCAAGCTGGGTCTGGGCCATCCGGTCGGTCCGTTCGAACTGATGGACAACATCTCGCTCGATCTGACCCTGAAGGTCTCCGACATCCTCCAGGACGCCTATGGTGAGCGTTTCCACACCCGGCCGACCGTCAAGCACCTGATGGCGGCAGGCCGGGTCGGCCGGCGCGGCGGCCGCGGCTGGCATCGCTACGACGAGAAGGGCAAGAAGGTCGGCTGAGGCCTTCGCCGGGCGGGGAGCCTGTTCCGGGCTCCCCGGCCTCTTTATCCATTCAATTCTGCCCGAACGATCGCCGCACCCTCGGCCATCGCCTTGATCTTGCCGAAGGCGACGTCGCGGGGCAGGTATTTCAGGCCGCAATCCGGGGCGACGATGATCTTCTCCGCGGCGTGATGCGGCAGGGCGCGGCGGATGCGGGCCGCGACCGTCTCCGGGCTTTCGACCTCCATATCCGACAGGTCCAGGACGCCGAGAATGATCTTCTTCTCCGGCAGGGTCTCCAGCACGGTGCAGTCGAGCTTCGATTGTGCGGTCTCGATCGAGATGCCGTCGACCGGGCAGGCCGAGAGCTGCGGCAGGAAGGAATAGCCTTCGGGTCGCTCGTGGATGATCGCGGCATAGCCGAAGCAGATGTGGACCGCTGTCTCGCCGCTGATCCCGTCCAGCGCCCGGTTCAGCGCCGCCAGCCCGAACTGCTCGGCCTTCTGGGGCCGCGCCTGCATGTAGGGCTCATCGACCTGCACGATATCGGCGCCGGCCGCGAACAAATCCTCGATCTCGTCATGCACGGCGGCGGCATAGGCCAGCGCGCATTCCGCCTCATCGTCGTAGTAGTCGTTCTGCGCCTGCTGCGACATGGTGAACGGGCCGGGGACGGTGATCTTGATCCGCCGGTCCGTGTTGG
>CALAHL010000099.1 GCA_937891725.1 uncultured Rhodospirillaceae bacterium
GAAGCAAACGTCTGATCTTATTGCTGATATTGATTCTTGGTTATTGGACAATGTTTCCGAAACCGACCGTCTGGAACAGGATCTGGAGGCAATTGGGCGAACCCGGCTTCCAGCCAACGATCTGGAGCGGATGTTCCGGGCTCTCGGCGATCTGCGGGGACTGCAGGCGGACCAGGTATTTTGGGATAGGTGGCGGCCAAGCATGCTGAACCATGAGGCATGCGCGTTGGTTCGCCACGAGAACCACACTGTCGATCCACGCGAGTTGATGCTGTTCGATGCTTGGACGAGGCACGGAGAGGAAGGCGCCCTCCCCCGTGCGCAGATCTACCGGAATACTCTGACAATTCTGGGTGCGGAACGGCCCCGGATCGACACGCTGAACACCGTGTTCCTGCACATCGACCGCGGAGCGAACCGGGCAACATGGCCCACGGATCCGAAGGCCGATCCGCGCTGCCGGGAGGTGCGCCGGGCGCTCGAGGACATCCGGCGGATCCTCGAAGCCGACGCCCCTGCCCTGCCCCGGGTGCTCCGCGCATGGCAACGGGCGGCGCGGATCGCATTGCCGGAGCGGGGTGTCGATCTGGATCCGGAGGCGCCAGGCGACCGAGCTGCCAAAGCGGTTCTGGATCGGATCGAACCCGATGACCTGGTGGGGGCGTTTGCGTCGATCGCGATGAATTATGCGATCTGGGCGGCTGGGTTGGTCGATCGGCCGGTCTATATGACCAGCCAGGCGCTACGGACAACTACCGGCGAAGACGACGATGCCACGATGATGAGCTGGGTGGTGCGCGTGCTGACCGAGGCCGCTGAAAGAACCGTTAGACGAGGTCGGAATGCAAAGCTGGCGATCGAAGTTCTTGACGATCGGATTGGGAAAATGGGTGGGCGTGACCGGATGAGATCCGCTCTGTTCGAGGCTATTATCAGGGTGCCGATTGGAACACCGGAAACCATCGCAGCGGCCGGGGTCAGCAGGAAATCCGCCATGACCTTCATCGATCGCATGGTCGAGGCCGGTGTGTGCGATTGGAGGGGAGGACGGGAGATGCGGATCTACGAGGTCGGCCCCCTCACCTCGTTTTGAGCGCCGACACCAGATACCTCTAGGACGACGACCTTCTAGAAAGATCGATCACTTCGGCGATCCGCGGATCCAAGGTGGCGTCGCTTACCGACATCAGCTCCGGGCGCGCGAGCAGGTCTGTGATCGCCGGGTGGGTGCAGTTCAGGATCGTATTGGTCTCGAGCGGAATGATGGCGGACGGCACCGTCAGTCCGAGATGGGTTCCATCCTCGAACCATTGAGCGCCGATGTTCCGGCACATGTCGTTACCCGGCTGGGTCCAGTCGGGATCCAAAACTGCAATCTCTTCATGGGTGATCGTCCGAACAAGCCCCGAATGGGACAGGTCATCAGGCATCTCAAGCGTCGCTGCCACCCGACCTCTCGGCCCGGCGTCGGCCGGCGCAGACAGGTGGGCCAGGGTTTCGAGCCACCCCAACGCCCGGCTGCTGGAAAAGTAAGCGACCGGCATGCCTCTTTCGTGCCAGCGCCCGGCGGACCTCCTGCCGCCCTCGCCGCTGAGCAGCTGCGCCATGTTTTCGACGTGCGCTTCGCGGACGATGCGGTGAAGTATCAACGCCACTATCCGAAAATCCC
>CALAHL010000100.1 GCA_937891725.1 uncultured Rhodospirillaceae bacterium
TGATCATGATGGCAACCAAAGCCATCAGCAGAAGATACAGCATGTGCAGACGCGCGCTGAAATCCCGCACCATCTTGCGCCGCGCCGCGTCACCGGCCTTGGCGGCCTCCTTCGCCATCTCGTCGAAGGCGGCAAAATAGCCCTGGATATCCGCCCGCGCCGCGCGGAAATCGAAGAGCGCGAGACCGAAAACCGGCTCCATTGAGGCATGCAGGGCCCGCATACGGTCAATCTGATCGACCTGATCGGCGAATTCCGGGACCGTGCGATAGATCGGCGCATTGGCCAGGATGTCGAGCCGGTTCCACAGAACGTCGTACCAAAGCCGATAATCCGCCCGGGCCGGATAATCCGGGTTCTCGTAGAGCGAGAGCGCGGTATGGCGTTCGAAGTTCGCCAACTCGACCGTCAGCCGGTTCGTGGAGTAACTTGCTTCCTTGCTGTAGAGCACGTCGAGCCGGGATTCCATGCTGGACACGTGCACCACGACCCCGGCAGCGGTCACCGCGGCGGCGGTCGAGAGGATCAGCAGCAGGATCGTCGTCCAGTGAAAGTCGCCAAGTACCCGTCTCATTCCACATGCAATCTGGAAAGCTGCCAGACACTCCTCTCGAAAAACTCGGTACGGTTCAGCTCCGGCCGATCATCGAAGGGATAGACGACGAAAATCGGACCCTTGTCCCGGACCGTCATCGGCCTTCCGTCGACCCGGGTCGCCAGGATCGCCCCACGCGCCATGAAATCGGACCGGGGAATGCTGGCGGAGTAGTCATTCAGAGCGTCGGCGATAATGTCTTTACCACCGGCTCCGAGGCGGTCCAGAAGCACGCTCCCCGCCGGCCCGGAATAGGTGCGGGCCGAATCCCACGGGGTCGTGGTGCGGAAACTGCTGTCGCCCAAGGCGTCAAGCATCTCGAGATCGAAACGGGCCAGCCACCCGCCATCGGGTGTTTTGGCATTTCCGACCGAAATATCTCCCGAGACCTCGAGAATCACGGCGCCTGCCGGGTACGGCAACGGCTCCGGCTCCTGCGCGGAGACTGCGGAAGCCATCAGCAACCAGAGTGCAAAACCCCAAAGGGCCATCGGATATTTCCGCATCGCATTTCCCCGCTCCAGTGCTCAATCCGAAAGATTGTCTAAAAAGCCTTATAAATGATTAATGCAGCACTCCAACTGACGAACGTCCCGCTCCAGACCCCGTCATCGCAAATCGGTCTGGTGCCGGTGCTGCGAAACAGCTATGCGGACTGATGCAGTCGTTTTTCACCCGCTTGATAGATGGTGTCGCGGTCTATCGGGACCGGCGGATGGCCGTGATCCTGATTCTCGGCTTCGCCTCCGGTCTGCCGGCCCCCTTGGTCTATTCCAACCTCTCGATCTGGTTGTCCGATAGCGGAATCAGCCGGACCGAGATCGGCCTGTTCAGTCTGGCGACCACCGCCTATGCCCTGAATTTCCTCTGGGCCCCGCTGGTCGACCGGCTTCAGATCCCATGGCTGTCGCACCGGCTGGGACGGCGGCGCGCCTGGATGCTGATCAGCCAGGCCTTTCTGATGCTCACGATCGCGGGGATGAGCCTGACCGACCCATCGGTCGATGCGTCGATGGTGGCGCTCGCCTGCGTGTTTGTGGCCTTCGTCTCGGCGACCCAGGACATCGTGATCGACGCCTATCGGATCGATATCCTGGAGCCGGACGAATACGGCGCCGGATCGGCGGTGGCGATCTGGGGCTGGCACATCGGAGGCACCCTGGTCGGCGGAGCAGGCGGATTGTTTCTCGCCCAGGCATTGGGATGGCAGGGGGCCTATCTGGTTCTGGCGTTCTCCCTGATCCCCGCGATGGCGGCCGTCCTGCTGGCGCCGGAGCCGCGCAACCGGGATGCGATCCGCGCCGAGGGTCCCTCCAGCCCGCTGCTCTGGATCAAGGAAGCGGTGGTCGATCCCCTGCTGGATTTCACCACCCGGCGCTGGTGGCTGCTGATCCTGATCTTCATCTTCGTGTTCAAGCTTGGCGACGCCCTGCTGGGGCGGATGTCCGGCGTGTTCTACCGGGAGCTCGGTTTCTCCCTGTCCGATATCGCGGAGGTGACCAAGGTCTACGGCCTGGCAGCGTCGATCATCGGCGTGCTGATCGGCGGGATCGTGATCAAGATGATCGGCGTCCTTCCGGGCCTGCTGGTGGGCGGGCTGTTCGCGGCCGCCACCAATCTGGTTTACGCCTATCTCGCCTCGGTCGGGCTGAACCCGACGGTGTTCGCGATCGCGGTGGTCACCGACAATTTCACCAGCGGCCTGGCGACCGTGGCCTTCGTGGCTTATCTGTCCAGCCTGTGCAATGTCGCCTATTCGGCGACCCAGTACGCCCTGCTGAACTCACTGGCCAATCTGGCGCGGATCTGGTTCGCGGCCTCCGCCGGCGCGATGGTCGACGGGCTGGACGGGAACTGGACCCTGTTCTTCACCATCACGGCGGGGATTGCCCTGGCCGGGCTGCCCTTGCTGATCGCCATGATGGTGGTCTTGAGAACGCCTCGGGGTGAACCCCGCGCCTCCTAACCCAGTTTCGCGGCCACCAGGGCCTTGAGGTCGGATTGCGGCCGTGCACCGACATGGGCAATGATTTCGGCGGCGCAGATCCCACCCATTCGGGCGCAGGTGGCGATGTCCCGGCCTTGGGCGAGACCGTGCAGGAAGCCGGCGGCGAACAGATCCCCCGCACCGGTGGTGTCGATCACCTCGGCGACCGGTTCGGCATCCAGAATGTGGATTTCGTCCCGGTCAATTGCGACCGAGCCCTTCTCGGACCGGGTCAGGGCCGCGATCTCGACCTCCCAGCGCACCTTCTGCAAGGCTTCGTCGAAGGTCTTGGTCTGGTACAGCGACATGATCTCCTGCTCGTTGGCGAACAGGATATCGACATGGTGCTTCACCAGCTCGACGAATTCCTCCCGGTGCCGGTCGACGCAGAACGCATCCGACAGGCTGAGCGCGACCTTGCCGCCGGTCTCATGGGCGATGCGGGCGGCCTTCAGGAACGCTTCCTTGGCCTGCGGCGGGTCCCACAGATAGCCCTCCAGATAGACCAGCTTGGCCCGCGCGATGACCTCTTCATCCACATCGGCGGGTGTCAGATTCACACAGGCGCCGAGAAAGGTGTTCATCGAGCGCTGGGCATCCGGCGTGACCAGGATCAGACAGCGGGCGGTCGGAGCGCCCTCCGCGTCTGCGGCGGTCTCGAAGCTGACGCCCTGCGCCGTGATGTCGTGGCGGAACACCTGACCCAGCTGGTCGTTGGCGACCTTGCCGACATAGGCGGCCTTCGCCCCCAATCCGGCCAAGCCGGACGCCGTGTTCGCGGCCGAGCCGCCCGACATCTCGATTCCCGGCCCCATAGCCGCATACAGGTTCTCCGCCCGCTCGGTATCGATCAGGGTCATCGCCCCTTTCTCGATCCCCTGCTCCGCCAGAAAGCCGTCCTGCTGCCGCGCGATCACATCCACGATCGCATTCCCGATCGCGACCACGTCGATCGTCTTCTCCATGCCGCACCCGTATCCCGGTTGGTGTGATGAGGTATCGTTCACTCTGCGGGCCACCCTAATGCAGGATCACCGCGCAGGGAATCCCCCTCTCTGGCCTCTTGAACGCCCGGCGCTCGCGTGCAATCTGCCGGCTCGTGCCCCACATAACGGTTCGACCCTGCAGAGCCCCGCTTCCGGAGACGCCGATGCTGACCTCGATATCCCGCACCCTGGGCCAACTCGGCGACCCGAAACTGCGCAGTATTCTGTTGATCAGCGTGCTTGGCACATTGGCGCTGATCGTGGGCTTGGCCTTCGGGGCGGTTTGGCTGATCGATCAGCTGGGGCAGACCGGAATCGGCTGGGTCGACGCCATCCTGCCCTGGCTGGCCGGGATCGGCACCTTCGTGCTGGCCCTGTTGGCGTTTCCGGGAACCGTCCAGGTCCTGAGCGGGTTGTTTCTGGATCGTGTCGCGGAAATCGTCGAAGCGCGGCACTACACCGACCTGCCGCCGGCCCGGCCGCAGTCTCTCAGTGAAACGATGCTGGAATCGGTGCGGTTCGCGTTGGTTTCGATTGGATTGAATCTTCTGGCTCTGCCGTTGTATCTGCTGCTTCCCGGATTCAATCTGCTGCTGTTCTACGGGCTGAACGGCTACCTGCTGGGCCGCGAATATGCCGAACTGGTGGCGACCCGGCGCA
>CALAHL010000101.1 GCA_937891725.1 uncultured Rhodospirillaceae bacterium
GGCATTTGTGATATCGGCCCCTGTCAGGTTCGCGCCGGTCAGATCGCAGTGGGAGAGATTGGCTTGCCGAAGATTGGCCCCCGTCAGATTGGCATTGACGAGCCGTGCACCCGTCAGGTTCGCCGGCCAGAGCCGACCGGTCGGTTGGCCCTTGCTGTCCTTTAGATTTACCGGACCGATCTGGGCCTTTGTCAGGTCGGCGTTTTCCAAATTGGCGTTCGAGAGGTTCGAGCCGTCCAGTGTGGCCCCTCGAAAATTTGTCCCTTCGAGCACGCATTTCGCCAGATCGGACATGACCATCAGGGTCCCGGACATATTGGCTCCTGTGAGGTTGGAGCCGTGCACGTCGGCGCCGGACAGGTTCACGCCCTCAAGCTCGATAAAGCTCAAATCTTGGTCGACCAGAATGGCCCTTTGGCCGAGCCGTCCGTCTTCCCGTATCCAGACGTAGTGATCGTTGAGCCTGTCGCGCACGTTCGATGGCAGGGCATCTTCGTTACGGACCATGTTCGCGCCGGTTAGGTTCGCGGCGGACATGTCGCAGCCGTCGGTATTCGCGCCGGACAGGTTGGCGTGCTTGAACACGGTGTTGTCCATGACGGCGCCCTTCAGGTTCGCATCCTGAAGATTTGCGCCGGTAAGGTCAGTCTCGCTCAGGATGCAACCCGACAGATCCGCGCCATCCAAATTCGCGTTCCGCAGGTTCACTCCGGACAGGTTGGCGCCGGACATGTTCGCACCTGAGAGATTGGCGTTCGCCATTGAGGAATTGGCGAGATCCGCGCCGCGTTCGTTCATCGCCTGAGGCTTGCGGTCACCTTCGTCTGTCCCGAACATCAAGGTTCCACCCCGGAAGTCCGCGCCTTTCAGGTTCGCCCCGTTCAGGTTCACGTTCCGAATGCTGGCGCCGCGCAGATCCGCACCTTCAAAACTTGCGGATTTCGCGTCGATACCGTCGAGTCGGGCGCAAAAGAAGTCCGCCTGGCTGAGGTCACAGCGCACCAGAATAGCGCGGGTCAAATCCGCACCGGAAAACTTGGCGCCCCGAAGCTTCGCTCCCTCAAGTGAAAAGCCGGACAGATTCTGACGCGCCAAATTCGCCCGCCGTCCACCACGACCCTGCTTGATCCAAGCCTCGTGCTCTTGAAGAATACTGACCAATTCCTGCGGCGTCATGCAGTGCCCCTAGAGCCTAAACCATAGCTAACCAGCACGGTTCCCCACCCGCACATCGAAGACGCTAACATATCGTCTTCGCGTGGTATTGACACCACGTTTCGTGGCAAATCGGTCAAAAGCAATTTTAGGGCCAAATTTGGCCAACATACTGGGGCGCCATCATTCCGCAGGCGCGTTGGATGTCGCCGGGGTCGAAGGTGCGACTTTCTTCGATTTTCCGGTTCCTTCGATCGCTACCATGAACAGCGACAGAAGCGGTGGAATCAGTCCCAGCGTGAGCACGGCCGACAACGAAAGTCCGCCGATCACCACCGAGCCGAGACCTCGATACAACTCCGATCCAGCGCCGGGAAAAACCACCAAAGGCAGCATGCCCAGAACACTTGTCAGAGTCGACATGAAGATCGGCCGGATCCGGTTGCTGGTTGCTTCCAGGATCGCATCGCCAGGCGGCATATTCTCTTCGCGCAGATGATAGAGGGTCTGGTGGACCAGCAGGATGGCATTGTTCACCACGATCCCGATCAGGATGACGAAGCCCAGAAGTGTGAGCATGTCGAGATTCTGTGAGACGTAGGTGTTCAGCAGGCCCAGCCCCATCATTCCCCCCGCCGTTGCCAAGGGAACTGAGAAGACGATGATCAGCGGATAGAAAAAGCTCTCGAACAGGATCGCCATCACAAGATAGACAATCGCCAGAGCCATCAGCAGATCGAGTTGCATGACGCCCCAGGTTTCCGTCAGCTTGTCAGCCGTTCCGGACAGCCGCAGCTCGACACCGGGCGGCAGTCCGGACGCTTTCATCGGGTCGATCACCTTCTCCTGCATGATGATCATGCCTTCCTCGAGCGGCATGTCCCCTTTGATTGAGACTTCGAGTGTGATCGTGCGGATGCTTTCCCGGCGGCGAATCTCAGTTGGCCCGGCGGTCACGATGACATCGGCGAGGGAACTGGCGGGCAGAATCATGCCGTCACTTGTCACGACTGGCAGGCTGCCGATGCCCTGTGTTTCACTGACCTTTTGGAACGGTCCCTTGAGCGTGAGGTCGATCCGCTTGCCTTCGACGGTGATCTCCGAAACCCTTAGGCCATCGTTGAAGGCGTCCACGGTGACGCCGAGATCGGTGGCGGTCACACCGTTGTCCGCCAGCTTGATCCGGTCCGGCATCAATCGCACTTCGGGCGCGCCGAGCTCGAGGCCCGGCCGGGGGCGGATCTGGATGTCGTCGAGATTGCCGCGGATCATGCCGAAGGCACGTTGCGAGATCTGAGCGATCTGCTCGAGATTGCCGCCGGAGATGTCGAGATCGATAGACCGGCTGCCGCCCACGCCGCGTCCGAACAGAGAGCGTTGGCTGAACACGCTGAAGGTCCCGGGCTCGCCCCGGGCGGCCTTGGACATGATCGGGACAAGTTCGCGGGCACGGCTGCCGTCGACGGCGGCAGCGCCTGCGATGGCGTTGGCTCGGAATGCCGCAAAGAAAAAATGTCGAATTGTCGGAGTTCCGTCGGCCGTCTCGCTTTCGTCGCCGTTCTCTTGCCAAAGGCCCTGTACGTTGCCCTCCATACCGCCGGCAATCCCCGTCATGGTATCGAGATTGTACCCCGGCGGCGGCAGCAGATACCCGAAGATCAGGTTGCTGTTGCCGTCCGGCAGGTAGTCTAGTTTCGGCAGGAAGACTGCAGTGATTCCAGCGCTGGCGACGGTCAGACAACCAACCATAGCCAGAGCGAACACGCGGGACCGCACGGCCGCCCGGGTGATCCGCATGACGTTGGTGTGGAAGCTTCCAGCCAAATTGTCGACGACCGGCAAACGGCGTTGGGTACCATCACCGTCCATACCGCTCAGCAGCCGGCTGGCCAGCGCCGGAATCACCGTCACCGACACCAAAAGCGACAGCAGAACTGATACCGAGATCGCGACCGCGATATCCCGGAACAGCTGTCCGACCTCCAACTCCATCACCAGGATTGGGATGAATACCATTACGGTCGTCAGGGCGGACACCAGGACGGCTCCCCAGACCTGCGCAGCACCCTTGTAGGCCGCTTCCGGAGCGGACAGACCCTGTTGCCGCAGCCGGAAGATGTTCTCCAGGACGACGATGGCCGCGTCCACCACCATACCGACCGCAAAGGCCAGACCGGCCAGCGAAATCACATTGATCGAGCGACCGAGCGCTGCCATCGCGACGAACGATCCGATCACCGAGACGGGAATGGCCAGACTGACGACGGCGGTCGGGCGCCAGTTGCGAAGGAAAAGCATGAGGACGCACGCCGCCAGCAGGCCGCCAACCCAGATGTTCTGCTGAACCAGACTGATCGCGGAATTGATGTACAAGGTCTCGTCGTAGACCTGAGTGAGGTAGAGGCCCTCGTTCGGCAGGTGCTCGCGGTTGATTTCGTCGATCGCCGCGCGAACGCCGTCCATAGTCTCGATCACGTTGGCGCCCGTCTCGCGCCGGACCGGCATGACGATCGCCGGTTTGCCCATATGACGGATCCGGGCAACCGGTTCCTTGAAGTCAAACCTGACTTTGGCGACGTCGCCGACGGTCACCCGCGCCAAACGTCCTGTGGTGTCGTCGCTGGTCGAGCGGAGAACCACGTCCCGAACCGATTGCAGGGTCTCGAAATCTCCCTCCGTTCGGACGGTGTAGCGGCGTTTGCCTTCGTCGACGGCCCCGGCCGAAATGGAAGCATTGGCCGACCGCAACGCGGCGACGACATCCGGCACGGTCAGACGGTAAAACGCCAGACGTTCTGGCTGGACGATGACCTGCATCTCCCGCTCCGACCCGCCATAGACATCGACGCGGGTGACACCCTCGACACGTTCGATCCGGTCTTTGATCAGGTCCTCGGCGAAGTCCCCATAGGTGTGGATATCGCGGGTGTTGCCGTCCAGGCGTCGTAGGGTCATCCAGGCGATCGGGTTGTCGTCCGCTCCGGCGGTGTCCAGGGTCGGTTCATCCACCTCCAGAGGAT
Organism: uncultured Rhodospirillaceae bacterium; assembly: GCA_937891725.1. Taxonomy (GTDB): domain Bacteria; phylum Pseudomonadota; class Alphaproteobacteria; order Thalassobaculales; family Thalassobaculaceae; genus JANSYC01. Next base: position 4,176 of record CALAHL010000101.1, read on the forward strand.
AGTTCCCGACACGATCCAGTCTGTTCGCGACCAGGGTCAGGGCCTTGTCCATATCGGTGCCGACCTGGAATTCGAGTTCGATCGTGCCCCGCCCGGTCTCCGCTGAGCTGGTCATCTTGGCGAGACCTTCCAGGCCTCGGAATTCGGTTTCCTGACGATTGACGATCTCGCGTTCGACCTCGGCTGGGGCAGCACCGGCCCAATTGGTGCGGACCGTCATCACCGGATTGTTCACATCGGGCGCGAGCTGGATCGGAATGTTTTCCAAGGCTACGACACCGAACATCACCACCATCAGAACGGCGGCGATGACGGCGATCGGTCGTTCGATGGAGACTCGTATGATGTCCATGTGTGGCCCCTCAGCTCTTGCTTGCCGCGGGCGCCTGGCTGGTCTTATCCGCGCTGGTCGTCACTTCGTCGCCGTCCCTAAGACGCTCATTGCCTCGGACCACTACCTCGTCTCCGACCGCCAGACCTTCAATCACCTCAAAGCGCTGGCCCACGGACTCACCCAGAACGATGGTCCGCGCCTCGACTTTGCCGTCGGTCACGACAAAGGCGACGTTCCGGCCGCCCTGCACCGTGACAGCGTCTTTCTGGACCGTCAGAACATCGCGCTTTTCACCGATCGGAACATGAACCGACACCGACTGATTGCTGATCAGTTTTAATCCGGTGCCTTGAAGCTGCGGCACGAAGCGCACGGCGCGGGTTCGGGTGCGCGGGTTTTCCTCCGGCACCACGGCCCGGACCACGGCCGGCAGATGTCCGCCCGGCTGCAGATGCGCATCCACGACCCCGCCCGGCTGCAGACCGTCGGTTCGGGTGGTCGGGACGTCGGCCTCGATCTCCAATTCCAGATCGTTCAACAGCGTCACCAGCGGGTCGCCGACCCGGATGTAGCTGCCTTCAACCGCATGGCGCACCGTGATCACACCGGGGAAGGGGGCGCGGATGACGGTGTCTTCCAACGCAATCTCCGCCAAAGCCAATTGGGCGTCCGCCCGCGCCAATTCGGCCGTTGAAGCGGCGAGGTCGGCGGTGCTGCTGTCCAGGTCCCGCTGAAGATCCTGGGCGAGATCCTTCCGAAATGCAGTCGAGCCTCTCAAGCTGTTTTGGCGCTGCAAGGTCTGGTTGGTTTTGGCGAGTGTTGCCTTCTGGCTGTCGACCCGGGCCTGAGCGGCGTTCAATTCCGCCAAACGCAAGCGGCGTTCGCTTGCCATACGATCATCGGACAGCCGAACCAGGATCTGATCACGCTCGACCCGATCACCGACTTGAACCTCCACAACGGCGACCCGCTCGGCAATGCGGGTGGCCAGGATGCCGGACTGGCGCGCCACCACCCGTCCCAAAACCTCGACTGTCTGCAACAAGGGTTCGACCCGGACCGCATCGGTCACCACTTGGGCGGGCCCACGCTGCGCGTGCGCGGGTTGCGTCAGACCCAAAATCAAAATCGTCAGCCCGATCAGGAGGGCCACTCGTAGGCGTTGCAGGTCCCGAGAAAGAGACGGCATCTGTAACCACTCCTAAATGAGACAGCCCAAGGGGTTAGGGTCGACTGGGCGAGGTTATATCATCGGCCCGAATTGATGGCGACAAGAGGTGTGCTGCCACAATGCGGATCTCTCGGCGTTTGCTACCCGAAAGCAAGTGGATCGACCCCCCAATCTGTCAAACCCTCGTCGACTTCTGGGTGGATCACAAGGGCGCGGGCAGGAATTCAGGGAGCATTTCAGGCGATTGGAATCATCAGAAATGCGAGTCCGGATGCCCCGGCCAGGATCCGAAGAAGGGCTTGGCGGACCCGGCTCGAATCCGCAGCTATACCGTGGGCCAGGGCGAAGGCGATCAGCCAGAGTGAAACCGCCACCCGCAGAAAGGCGATACCGGCAGCCATTGGGTCACCCGCAGGATCGATCAGCGCCGGTTGAATGATGAAGGCAATTGGCACGAGATACAGCCCGATCCCAAGCCGCAGCGCCCGGCCCGCCGTAGCCAGCCAGGGCGCGTCGACCATCCCGGCGGCGATGAACACGGTTCCGCAGACCGGAGGCGTGATGGTCGAGAGCAGCGCGTACCAGAACACGAACAGATGAGCGACCAGCGGCGGCAGGCCGAGTTCGATCAGGGCGGGACCGGCGACGGCAATACAGATCACATAAGCCGCCGTGGTCGGCACCTCCATTCCCAGCACCAGGCAGGCCAGGGCGGTCAGCAGCAGCGCCGCCCAGAGCTGTCCGCCGGAGATCGCCAGGATGGCCGAGGTGACCTTGACCCCCAAGCCGGTCTGGTTCAGCACGCCAACGATCAGACCGGCGCAAATGATGATGGCCGCGATCCCTGCGGTCTGGCGCCCTGCCTCGGTGGCGGCACCGCAGACCCGGGTGACGAACCTGGGGAGGTCGAAGCGCAGCCGATCATCGATTAGGAGGAGTGCCAGGGCGACGGCGATGCCCGCTCCGGCGGCCTGCTGGGCGGTCCGGGTGGTGCCAAACAGCACCAGCAGCAGGACGGCGAAGGGCAGGGCGAAGAAAGGAAACAGCCGCGCCACCTCCCGCCCGCTCGGCCGCTCGGCTGCCGGGATCGGCTGGAGCCCGGCCCCCAGGGCCATCCGGTCGATCCCGACCCAGACCGCGAGGAAAAACAGGATCGCGGGCAACAGGGCCGCCGTCACGATATCCGTGTAGGGCCGCGCCAGCAGCTCCGCCATCACGAAGGCGCCGGCCCCCATCAGCGGCGGCATGATCTGACCACCGGTGGAGGCGACGGCTTCAACCGCTGCCGCAAGCGACGGCGGATAGCCCAGCTTCCGCATGGTCGGCAGGGTGAAGGCGCCGGTGGAGGCGACATTGGCGGAGGCCGACCCGCTGATCGAGCCGAACAGAGCGGAGGCGACGACCGAGACCTTGGCGGCGCCGGCGCGCAATCCGCCCGCACTCCACGCCGCAAGCGCCATGAACGCCCGGCCCGCTTCGCCCGCGCCGACGATTGAGCCGAGCAGCACGAAGACCGCGACCACATCGACCGATATGCCTGTCAGCGGACCCCAGAGCCCGCCTTCCGAAATCACCAGGGTCCCGAGGAAACTCTCGATCGGG
>CALAHL010000102.1 GCA_937891725.1 uncultured Rhodospirillaceae bacterium
TCGCTGCTGTTTGCCGACCCGGCCGACAATCCCGGCGGCGGCGGACGCGGCAATACCGTCTTCATCCTGAAGGCGCTGTTGGAGGCGGGTGTGCACGGCTGCATCTTCGGTGTGTTCTTCGACCCGGCCCTGGTCGCCCAGGCCGAGGCGGCGGGCGAGCACCAGGAATTCCGGGCGCGTCTGAACACGCAGGAGACGGCCGCGTTCTCCGACCGGTTCGACCGGGAGGCGCGGGTGGTGCGCCTGCATGACGGCAATTTCATCGGCCATCACGGCATGGTCGCGGGCAAATCCGTCTCGCTGGGGGCGACCGCAGTGATCGCGATGGGTGGGGTGACGCTGGTCGCGATCTCCAAGCGACAACAGTGCCTGTCCAGCGATTTCTTCGAGGCGCTGGGGATCGACGTGGTGGGCGCGCGTTCGGTGGTGGTGAAGTCGCGCGGTCATTTCCGGGCCGGCTTCAACCACCTGTTCCCGCCCGAGCGGATCGTCGAGGTCGACGTCCCCGGCCTGACCTCTCCCAATCTCGCCAATTTCGACTGGAAATACCTGCCACGGCCGGTGTTCCCGCTGGATAAGGAGGCCACGTGGAGTCCCCCGGCGGGGTGAGATAGGTTGCGGAAACTTTGTCTGGTTACGTTGGAAACGGAATCGCCTTCTCCCAACCCCAGAGCACTCCGAGTCCGGCGCCGATGCCGACGCCGATAGCGGTTGTGAATCCCTGATATTTGAGCTCTTTGCTTGTGTCGAAGTACAGGTTCGAGCCGATCGAGATCTCGACCTCAACGCTGCTGTGATAGCCGTAGAACTGTCCGGTCAGCTCGGCGGGCGTCTCGGTTCTCAACCCGATCAGCAGGTTGGAACCCGCTTCGAGAATGAGCCCCCTGCTGCGCTCCATACCCGTGATCCAGTAAACCGGGCCGCCTCCCTTGAGTGGCACGGCAACGCCGGTTGAGGCGCTGATGCCTTCACGGGCGTGCGCGCCGGACTCGAGCGCGAGGATGAACGACCCGTATTCGGTGCCCGGGACCACGGCCATATGCTTCAGAAGAGCCTGGACCACGTCAGAGAACAGCGTTTTGTCTTCCACATGTTTTGTCAGGGCCGTGATGAGACGTCGACGCAGATCTGCGGCTTGGGGACTGGTCGCGAACCAAATGATGGCTGGTATAAAGTTTGTGCTGTCCGGCAGGTGTCGGGCCCCTTCGACCACGTACCTGCCGAAGATCTTCGTTGCCAGGAAAAAATCGGGATCCGGCGGGAAGTCCGGCAGAGCGGATTTCAGGGCAGGAGGCACCGTCATCGGCGCATGGGCTGCGATCTCCGCCTGCAGCGCCGTGAGCTTCATCTTGCGCTCATAGGCCTGCTGAATTTGCGCGATTTCCTCGGTCGAGAATTCGATGCCGTCCATGTGACTCTCCATTTGCTCGAATAAGGCTTGCCTATCCGGTTAACGCAGACACCCCCTACATGTAGGGTGCTGCCACTC
>CALAHL010000103.1 GCA_937891725.1 uncultured Rhodospirillaceae bacterium
CCTGGTTGCACGTCTGCGCGGCCGTTTCTAAGCCGCTACGACCCAGGTCTCAGCTTGAAACACACTACACCCAGAAATTCCCCACGCCAAGTGTTGTAAATTTTAGTTTACGTCGTGTATGGTTTACACATTGAAGGGGTGATCCGATCAACGGTGCCCGGCGAAGCGAACCCGCAAGGGACCATATCAGGGAGCTTTAGGTTGGACAGATCTCATTTCCTTAGGCGCACGGAGATTGCGCAATGAGTGAGCCGACGGCCAGTACGGGACACCATCCGCTGTACACGCCGGAGGAGCGTCTGAGACGAGACGCGTCCCCGTGGACCCTGGTCCAGGGCATTCTAGCGCCGTTTCAGTTCCTGGTTTTCCTGGTCAGTCTGGCTCTGGTTCTTCGGTATTTCTGGACCGGAAACGGTGCCGAGGTGGCCGCGATCTCGGTCGTGGTCAAGACCCTCGTGCTCTACACCATCATGATCACCGGCTCGATCTGGGAAAAGGTCGTATTCGACAAGTGGTTGTTTGCGCATGCGTTCTTCTGGGAGGACGTGTTCAGCTTTTTGGTGTTGGCGCTCCACACGGCCTATCTCTACGTGTTGTTCACGGACGCCTTACCGGTGGAGCAGCAGCTCTATTTGGCTCTCGCGGCCTATGCCGCCTACGTGATCAACGCCGTCCAATTCATTCTCAAGCTTCGCGCGGCACGCCTCCAAGCCGCAGCCGAGGATATTGATGAACACGAAATGTCCCCGGGAGTGGCGACATGAACGAACTGTCGCTCAAACCGCCGATGACGCCAGGGTGTGATGAACCCAGTGTTTTGCGCGAGCGGGGCCAACGCGAGGTATTCTGCGGGCTGACGGGTATCATATGGATGCACCGGAAGATCCAGGACGCGTTCTTCCTGATCATCGGATCCCGCACCTGTGCCCACCTGATGCAATCCGCTGCGGGGGTCATGATTTTCGCCGAACCCCGGTTTGCGACCGCGATCATCGAGGAACGTGATCTTGCCGGAATGGCGGACGCGAACGAGGAACTCGACCGGGTGGTCACACGGCTGCTGGATCGTCGTCCGGATATCAAGCTGTTGTTCCTGGTGGGCTCCTGCCCGTCCGAAGTGATCAAGCTCGACCTGTCGCGCGCCTCACAGCGGCTTTCGGCCCAACTGTCGCCGAAAGTGCGGGTCCTGAACTATTCCGGAAGCGGAATCGAGACAACTTTCACCCAAGGCGAGGATGCGTGCCTCGCAGCCCTCGTGCCGTCGCTTCCAACAGAAGCGGCCGATGCAGCGCCCTCCCTGATGGTGGTCGGCGCGCTCGCCGATGTGGTGGAAGATCAATTCGATCGCATGTTCAAGGCGATGGGAATCGATAACGTCAGGTTCCTGCCGTCGGGAAGTGCGGACAATCTGCCGCCGGTCGGTCCGAACACGCATTATCTGCTGGCGCAACCGTTCCTCGCCGACACGGCCTGGCATCTGGAAGACCGGGGTGCAAAACGAATCGCGGCCCCGTTCCCGCTGGGCGAGGAAGGCACCACGCTCTGGCTGAGAGCCGCCGCCGAGACCTTCGGGGTTTCGGACGAGGTCTTCGACACA